>JAFYYE010000377.1 GCA_017557715.1 Pseudobutyrivibrio sp. | reverse complement strand
TTACTATTTGAAAACGACCAAGCTTTTGCATCTTGGCGAGAACTTATAATAAACATTTTTCCATCCTTCTCTACAAATGCAGTTTCATTTTCCAGTGCAATGCCTTTGTTCGTCATATCCGTAATTGCATAATCAAAAGAGTCTCGTCCCTCTTCATTGTAGTGCGGACAAAAGCAATATGGATATAATCCAAGCATTTCATCCACAATACTATATTTGAATTCTTCATCATCCTTGTTGGAGTCACTGTCACTGTATCCCGATTGAAACCAGCATATAGCACCTGCACTAAGCCCAGTCAAAACAGCTGTATCGTTTTTATATATTTCCTTTAGCTTTTGATCCAAATCATACTGCTTCCATGTTTTCATCATAGATTTCGTGTTGCCACCGCCAACGTAAATGACATCTGCCCATTCAAGTTTTGCATCAATCGCGGCCTCATCAAGCACATCCTTCGTTAAAGGCAACTCATTTACATTGCAATTCAATAAGCCAAACGCAGCCTTAATCCCCGAGAAATAACCATCTGAATCCATGCTGGCAGTACCAATAAACAATACATTTGGAGCTTCCTTGCCAGATAGTTTTAGTGCATACTTATTTATTTTCTCAGTGGTCTGAAGATCACCACCACTGATTGCAACCACTCTTCCCATATTATGCCTCCATATTTTAGTCTTGTTGCTCTATTATTATATATATCCAGTCATAACTGTAATTTACAGTTCTTTTTTAACCATCACTATATCATCATCCTGATAATCCATAACAAAGCCGTTCTTTAGGAATAACTTGTATGAAGGATTATCAGCTGCGATATCGTCATATAATGTAGCGATTCCGTTTTCTTTTGCAGCGCTACACAAGAGCTTTATACCCTCTGATCCATAGCCTTGATTTCTGTATTTGGCAAGAATAATGACATCGCAAATAAAGATATCTCGATGTTTATCATAATGGTAAGCTATTTCTCCAACGTATTCGTTTTTTATATTTCTCAAATACCTATAATATCTATTATCTCCAGGATTTCGTATCCAAGCTTCATACCAACCGTCCCAGTATTCCTTTGGAAAAGGAATTGTACCTCCCCATTTAGCATTGTAAGACATAGTTTCTTCATCACCCATAAGGCTTTCACGAAACCACATTTCATCAATTTCAGGTCTTATCACGTCAAGCATATTTACCTCACAAAACTTTAATTTGTTGATTTCAATTGTACTTTATTAGGAGTTTTATATCTAGAAGAATTCCAAAAAGAAGAGGGGAGCAGTGAATTGCTCTCCAAAGATTTCTATTGACGCTTAGTAAGTTATATTAAAAGATTTTGACGTACAAAAGATATTGTTTGTTTGGACTAAATTATTATTGATAATACCTTTATATAAGGATTCGATAAAGGGGTACAGATTAAAACGACAGTCCTGCAAACCTCCTTTTTACTAGTGTTTGTGAACACACCCAATATTCGAGTCCCGTCTCGCGCTCTTTTTAAATAAAAGGGCATATCCAAATCGGATATGTTCTTTTTTGCGTCTTGCACTCATTCAATTGATACAAAATCCACAATCACTTCTTATTGAATGTACACCCCATAATTTCTATAATAAAAACATAGTTTCAGACAACCATGGACAAGATGGAGGACGGCTAATGACAGATAAGAATCGGCAGTTAGTGGCATCTTTTATTGAGCTTACAGTTGGGGCTATTGTTGCGGCGTTTGCGATTGAAGAATTTCTTGTGCCTAACAGTATTTTTGATGGCGGCGTGACTGGTATAAGTATGATTGTTGCGAAGTTTGTGCCAGTGCCGTTGGGCGTCCTGATTTTTCTTATAAATTTGCCGTTTATGTTTGTAGCACACAAGAGACTGGGCACTACATACTTAGTGAGGATATTGTATGCCATAGCGCTTTTTTCAATTATGACTGGAGTGTTTGAGCCGGTTCAGGAAGCAACTGATGAGATGCTTTTGGCGATTACTTATGGTGGAGTGCTGCTTGGTATTGGTGTTGGACTGGTGCTGCGCGGCGGCGGATGTTTGGATGGAACAGAAGTGGTAGCGGTAATTCTTAACCGTAATTTATCCATTTCCACAGGTCAGATTATCCTTATTTTCAACGTGTTCATTTTTATGATTGCAGGCCTTGTGTTCAGTCTGGATAGAGGTATGTATTCATTGTTGATGTATTTCATTTCATCAAAGGTAATAGATGTTGTTGAAATTGGTTTCGAAAGCACAAAATCAGTAATGATAATCACGGATGATGGAAGAAAGCTTGCAGATGAGATATTTGAAAAGCTTGGTCGTACTGTCACATTTATGAGAGGTGAAGGTCTCATTTCCAACAACCAAAAGGATATTCTTTATGTTGTTGTAACAAGAGCGGAGATACATGAGCTAAAGGCGCTTCTCAAGGAGTTTAAGGGTAGCACATTCACTACAATTTCTGAGGTTTCTGAAATTGTGGGTAGCCATATAAAATCATTTTAAATACATCACTGGGAGGACTAAAAATGCAAAATGATAAAGATTTAGTTTGGGAAGAAGTTTCCTGCGAGCACATCGTTGAGGATGAGTACATTGATTTCAGAAGAAGTGCTTACAGATTTCCAGATGGCACAGTTTTTGAGCCATACTATAGCTACAGCAGAAGAGATTATGTTGTAATTGTTGCAACAGATGAAGATGGAAAATTTATCTGCGTGAAGCAGTATCGTCAGGGAATAAAGCGTGTAACAGTAGAGTTTTGTGCAGGTGGCCTTGAGCGATTAGACGGAAAGGAATATGGAAGCTGCAATAATCCTGCACAGGTGGAGGCGGCTTTGGATGCTGCCAAGCGCGAGCTTCTAGAGGAAACGGGATATGAGTCCGATGATTGGAAGTTCCTGCTTAAGATTCCATCAAACGCGACCATGGCGGATAATTATGCAAATATTTTTATGGCTAAGAATTGCAAAAAGGTGGCAGGACAGAACCTTGATGATACAGAATTCCTAAATGTTGAGCTTCATAATCGTCAGGAGATTGATGAGCTTATTCAATCAGGAGATTTTCCGCAAGCATCACACGTTTTGGCGTTGTTATTGACAGATAAGGAATAAAAATAGCGGATACCTTTCATAATTGAGGTATCCGCCTTGTTTTCTCATATATATTTATCTGTTAAACGTGTTTGGTGTTAGATAAATGCCCCAAGTAGCTGACTGTTCATGGAGCTCATTTTCACGCTGCTCAATACGTTCGCAAATTGTCTCAACTAATTCTTTACTAACTCCTTCGGCCTTCAGGTCCTGGAATAAACTAAAATCAAACATCACAGATCCCCTCCTTATGAAAAGTATAAAAAAGAAGTTGTTTTGCTTTTCTTATGCACATTATAACACCAGTAAATAGGAAAGTGTGAATAAAGAGTGTTTTATCTGTGAATTTTAAGACAAAAATAAACAACTGTCCGCGACAGACGGGCAGTTGCAAAGAATCAAAATATGTAGTTATAACAAAGATTAGTTTAATGTTGAAATATAGTCCTGGATAGCGGCTGTATCGATATCAAAATACTCATATGTAGCATTTTCCTCAGCCGATGTCTGAACCTTTGTATAAACAGAGAAGCCCACCCATACAAGGATAGCAATTCCGATGATGGAAACTACTGCGAGGCTTAAAACTTCCTCAATCTTTTTCTTTCTAAGTGTTGATCTACGATTTTTCTTATCTAATTTCTTCTGATCTACCTTCTGTTGACTCATTTCTTCTCCTATTTGTCAGGCTTTAAATTTCCGTCGGATGGCCTAACGTACTATAAAATATACTAACGCAAGAGATTTGCATTTTCAAGGAAAAATCCTATTAAAACACAATATGTTGTGATACACTTTTATTAGTGTAATTATGCTAGGTGGAGTATATCCCAAAGCTTGAAAAGGAGAGAATATATGAGCAAAGCTGATGAAATTTTTAAGGCTATGTGCCGTGATATTTTAGAAAATGGTACTGACACAAAGGACGAAATCGTTCGCCCTATATGGCAGGACACAGGCGAAAAAGCCTACACTATCAAGCAGTTTGGAGTAGTTAATAAATATGATTTGAGAGAAGAGTTCCCAGCCCTCACTCTCAGAAAGACAGCCCTTAAGACAGCCATGGATGAAATCCTTTGGATTTATCAGCGCAAGTCAAACAATATCAAGGATTTAAAGGCTCATATCTGGGATGAGTGGGCAGATGAAAATGGTTCTATCGGCACAGCATATGGATATGTTGTTGGAGAAAAGTTCGAATTTAAGGGCGAGCAGATTGACCAGATGGATTATGTTTTGAAGCAGCTTAAGGAGACACCTTATTCACGCCGCATCATGACAAATCTGTATCAGTTCCATGATTTGGCTACAGGTCATTTGGATCCATGCTGCTACTCAGCTACTTATAATGTTACAAAGGACAAGAATTCAGATAAGCTTGTGCTTAATATGGTTTTAAATCAGCGTTCACAGGATATTTTGGCAGCTAACAACTGGAATGTGTGCCAGTATGCAATCCTTCTTATGATGGTTGCGCAGGTCAACGATATGATTCCAGGTCAGCTTGTTCACGTTATTGCAGATGCTCACATCTACGACAGACATGTGGATATCATCAAGGAGTTAATTGAGCGCCCAGAGCTTCCAGCGCCTACCGTACGTCTTAATCCAGAAGTTAAGAATTTTTATGATTTTACAACAGATGATTTGATTGTAGAAGGATATGAGGCTGGAGAACAGGTTAAGAACATACCTATAGCTGTCTAGGAGGATAAGATGAATTTAATTGTTGCAGTAGATAATAATTGGGCAATTGGCAAGGGCAATAAGCTTCTTGTGAGCATCCCAGATGATATGAAGTTTTTCCGTGAGACCACCACAGGCAAGGTAGTGGTCATGGGCAGAAAGACACTTGAGAGCTTCCCAAACGGCAAGCCACTTAAGAACCGTGTAAATATCGTTCTTACACGCGACCCTAAGTACACAGTGAAGGACGCAATCGTTGTTCATTCTAAGGAGGAGCTTGATAAGGAGCTTAAGAAATATAAATCAGATGATATCTTCGTTATCGGTGGAGAAAGCATTTATAGAATGCTTGTGGATGAGTGTAATCGCGCATTCGTCACATATGTTGATTACTCTTATGATGCCGATACATACTTCCCAAATCTGGATGACAAGCCAGAGTGGAAGCTTGCCGAGGAATCAGAAGAGCAGACATATTATGATATAGAATTTTATTTCAGAACATACATCAAATAGCACCCGCGAACCAGCACTTACAGTGAGGACATAATAATGGCATTGAATATTACAGGAAGAAAGTTGTTTGTTAAGGCGTTGAAGGAAGAGGGAGTAGACACTATTTTTGCCTACCCCGGAGGTATGATTACGGATATTGTGGACGAATTGTACAAAACCGAAGGGATTCGGGTTGTGCTTGGTCGCCACGAGCAGGCTCTCGTGCATGAGGCTGAAGGCTATGCCAGAGCTACCGGCAAGACTGCAGTCGTCCTAGTCACCTCTGGCCCTGGTGCCACAAACACTATCACCGGTATTGCAGATGCATATTATGACAGCATCCCTATGGTGATTTTCACTGGTCAGGTTCCGCTTCATCTTATAGGAAACGATGCGTTCCAAGAGGTGGATATTGTGGGCATGACCCGTTCTATCACAAAGCTTGGTGTGACAGTTCGCAATCGCGAGGATATGGGACGTCTTATCAAGATGGGATTCCAGGTTGCTTCTACAGGAAAGCCAGGTCCTGTGCTCATCGATATTCCAAAGGATATTCAGGTTGCTCAGGGTTCACCGGATTATCCAACTCACGTTGATATCAGAGGATATCATCCAAATGAAAATGTTCACATTGGTCAGCTGAAAAAGGCATATAGGCTCTTGAAAAATGCTAAGCGTCCTCTGATTCTTGCAGGTGGTGGCGTGCGTATTTCGGGCGCCCAAAAAGAGCTGCTTCAGTTTGCTGAAAAGATGAAAATACCTGTTACTACCACTGTTATGGGCAAAGGTGTTATGCCTGAGGATAGCACACTTTACATTGGTAACTGTGGTATGCACGGTAGATTTGCTGCCAATAAAGCTGTCACTGAGTGTGATGTGCTGTTTTCTATCGGCACACGTTTCAACGACAGAATCACAGGAGATTTGGAAAAGTTTGCTCCAAAGGCACAGATTGTTCATGTTGATATTGCATCGGCATCTATTTCAAGAAATGTTGTGGTAGATGTGCCAGTTACTGCAGATGCAAAGATTGCTCTTGAGCGATTAGTTGAATATGCAGAAGAGATAGATACTAAGAAATGGCTTTGCGAATTAAAGGCTTGGGAGAAAGAGCATCCACTCAGCATGCCAAATTCTAAGGTTGGAGTTTGCCCACAGACTATCTGTGAGGCAATCAATCAGGTATTCCCAAATGCAAATATCGTTACTGATGTTGGCCAGCATCAAATGTGGGCCAGCCAGTTTATAAAAGTAAATAAAGAACAGGAGTTCATCACTTCAGGCGGTCTAGGTACAATGGGCTTTGGTTTCCCAGCAGCTATCGGTGCGGCAATTGGAAATCCAAAGAAGCCAGTTGTGTTAATCACAGGTGATGGCGGTTTCCAAATGAATATGCAGGAGATGGCCACTGCAATGACTGAGAAAATTCCGGTTATTATATGTATATTTAATAATTCGAATCTTGGCATGGTGCGTCAGATGCAGCAGCTTTTCTATGGCAAACGCTACGAAATCACTGATTTATCTGCAGCTGATGGCAGCTATTATCCTGATTTCCTCAAATGGGCAGAGGGCTACAGTTGCCCTGGAATCAGAGTTTCCGATGCAGCTGATGTGGTACCAGCCTTAAAGAAAGCAAAGGCTAATAAAGAAGGCCCTACGGTTATCGATTTTATAGTTTCACCAGACGATTTAGTTCTTCCAATGGTAAAGAGTGGTACACCACTTAGTTCAATGATACTTAAATAGAATTTGCTGAGGTAGAGGACATGGAAAAGATGAAAAATAGATGGATAGCTTTATATGTGGAAAATCAGGTAGGTGTACTTGCAAAGGTGTCAGGGCTTTTTTCTGCGAAATCATACAATCTTCAGACCCTGACAGTAGGTACGACAGAGCGGGAAGATGTATCTCGAATGACAATATCAGTTAAGGCAGACGATGTGACATTCGAGCAGATTAAAAAGCAATTAAATGCGATGGTGGAGGTCATTAAGGTCATTGATCTTACTACCATCCCAATTCATATGAAAGAAATACTTTACGCTACAGTTTCAGGGCTTGATGTTACAGGCAAGACAGAAGCATTTCAGATTGCCGAGGTTTTTGCCAGAGGCGGTAGTGTAAAGATTTGCGATATAGGCGGAGATTCAGTTTTATTCGAGTGTACGCTTACAGAAAATAAAAATAACGAGCTGATTTCACTTCTTAAATCTAGATTTAAAAAAGTTCAAATCGTCCGTGGTGGTGCAGTTGCGGTGGAGGCTATCAGTCGTTCTAACAGGTAGGAAGATATGGGGGTAAGTTTTAAGAAAAGGTTCATAGCAGGCCTGATGTCAGCAGCTATCATATGTTTATGCTTTAGCGGTTCGGTTCAGGCTTCGCAGTCTGAGGTGGACAGGCTGAAGGAAGAATCCCAAAATGCCTCCCAAAAGGTAAAGGATATTAATGAACAGAAGAAGCAGGTTCAGGATTCGAAGAATCAGCTTCAGGGGCAGGCAGATAGTTTGTCAGGTCAGATTACTGATCTTAATAAGCAAATTTCATCGGTGGTGGGAGAGATGTCTGAAACAGAGGCATCCATTGCCGAGGTTGAAGCCGACATTGAAGTATTAAACGGCGAATTGGATGAAATTCAGAAGTCACTTGATGCGCAGAAAAATTCAATGAAGCTTCGTATAAAATATATGTATGAAAACAGAACTACAAATACTCTTGTGAATTTTCTAGAGAGTGGTTCTATGGCAGAATTTCTTCAGCGCTTGGAATACATGTCACAGATAACAGCTTACGACCAAAAGGCGATAAAGAAATTTGAAGCGACTCAAACAGCTTTAGAAGAGAAAAAGTCCCAGATAGAAGAGAAGAATCAACAGCTTAGTGCATATCAGGACACTTTAAAATCTAAAAAGAGTCAGCTTGGTGGGCTGGTAGGCACAACAGCTTCAGCTTTAAATACAACAAATGCTCAGATTGCAAATACTCAGGCGGTGATTGAGGAACTGGAGCGTCAGCAGAAGGAAGCTGAAGAATACGAAAAGAAGATTCAGAAGCAGTATCAGGATGCACAAAATGCATTGGCTCAAAAGCTGGCAGGTGAGCACGGTGGCTACAGCGGAGGTTATAGTACCACCGATGAAGAGACACTTGTTTTAGCAGCGCTTATTCAGGCGGAGGCTGCTAATCAGGGAGATGCTGGTCGTCTTGCTGTAGGTTCCGTAGTTATGAACCGAGTGGCAAGCTCGAAGTTTCCAAACACAGTGTCCGGCGTAATATATGCATCAGGTCAGTTTGCACCTGTCACATCAGGTCGTGTGGCTATGATTTTGGCACAGGGTCCTAACAGTGCTTGTCAGTATGCTGCATCTCAGGCCATAGATGGTAACACTAATACTGATGCGTTATTCTTCTGTACTTATAGCTACGCACAGAGGCTTCATGATTCTCAGGTGGCAAATGGACAGGCGGGCTTCTTGGATAGAACAGAAGGCACAACAATCAATGCCCATTACTTCTATAATTATAGGTAACGATAAACTTACAGCTGATTGAAAACACTAGTTAAATAGGCTAGAATAGAACTCTAGCTTTGAATAAATTAAAGTAGAAATTAATTAATAAGGAGGTCGTGTATATGGCAACACCACATAATGAAGCGAACAAAGGGGACTTTGCTAAAACAGTCCTTATGCCAGGTGATCCACTTCGTGCAAAGTTCGTAGCAGACAATTTTTTAGAGGATGTTAAGTGTGTAAACACTGTACGTAACTGCCTCGGTTTCACAGGTACATACAAGGGTGTTCCTGTTTCTGTTATGGCCAGTGGTATGGGTATGCCTTCAATCGGCATTTATTCATATGAGCTTTTTGCTTTCTATGATGTAGAGAATATTATTAGAATTGGTTCAGCAGGAAGCTACACAGATAAGCTTAATGTTCTTGATGTAGTTATTTCTGAAAGCGCTTTCTCTGAGAGCACATTTGCTAAGTTTACAAATGGCGTGGAGGAGAAGACACTTTATCCTAGCAAGAAGATTAACGATATCGCTATCGCTAAGGCTAAGGAGCTTGGTATCAACGCAAAGGTTGCAAAGGTACATTCTTCAGATCAGTTCTATACAGCACCTGAGATGGGCGGCTGGAAGGCTGTTAAGGAGCGTTGCGGTTGCGATTGCGTAGAGATGGAAAGCTTCGCACTTTTCAACAATGCAAACATGCTTGGCAAGAACGCTACATGTATGCTTACAATCTCTGATTCATTTGTTACATCTGAGGAGATTCCAGCAGAAGAGCGTCAGAAGTCATTCACAGAGATGATGAAACTTGCTCTTGAGACAGCTATCGCACTTTAATTCTTATATGAAGTAATAAAAGCTTGTTAAGAATTTAACTAAAATTTTCATAGGATTAGACACAATTTGGAAACCGTGAGTACATCTCACGGTTTCCTTTTTTACGAAAAATCAAGGTTTTTTGATAATTTTTTAACGAGCGGAGTGTGAGAATTGAATGACGAGGATTTAAATATTCTGAAAATAGAATATCATGTTATATTTCTGTGAAAATTTTTGTTTGAAATTGTGTCTCAACTGTGATAAGATTTCAACATCGGCGGGCGTTTGAGGTTTATTTTTTTTGTCCGGCTTCGTTAAAAAATTAACAGTTTAAAGCAACGCAAATTGTGCAATGTGAACAATCTGATAATTTCTTATCGTAGTAGGAGCAGAAATAATGAATTCAAACACTCCAAAAAACAAAAATGATTTCTAAAAAGGAGAAAGAAAACATGGGAAAAAAAGTAGTTATTGCTAGCGCATGTAGAACAGCCATCGGTACAATGGGCGGATCACTTAGCTCAACACCAGCAGCTGATTTAGGTGCCATCGTTATTAAGGAAGCAGTAAAGAGAGCAGGAATTAAGCCTGAGGATGTTGATCACGTATACATGGGTTGCGTTATCCAGGCAGGTCTTGGACAGAACGTAGCAAGA
>JAFYYE010000376.1 GCA_017557715.1 Pseudobutyrivibrio sp. | reverse complement strand
CTCGGTAGGAACTTCGAAGTTGAAGTAAGGGATCTTCTTGGTAGGAGCCTTAAGAACATCACCGTTAAGGATAGCATCGATGATACCACGTGTATCCTTAATAGAGATCCTCTTGCCGGTTCCGTTCCATCCTGTATTAACAAGGTAAGCCTTTGCGCCAGACTTCTCCATCTTCTTAACAAGCTCCTCAGCATACTTTGTTGGGTGAAGCTCAAGGAATGCCTGACCGAAGCAAGCAGAGAATGTAGGTGTAGGCTCTGTGATACCTCTCTCTGTACCAGCAAGCTTAGCAGTAAATCCTGAAAGAAAATAGTACTTTGTCTGCTCTGGTGTAAGGATAGATACTGGAGGAAGTACTCCGAATGCATCAGCTGAAAGGAAGATTACGTTATCAGCATCTGGACCTGCAGAAACACCGTTAACCTCAGCTGCAATATTGTTGATGTGGTCGATTGGATAAGATACACGAGTATTCTCTGTTACACTCTTATCATCAAAATCAATCTTACCAGCGCCATCAACTGTTACGTTCTCAAGAAGAGCATCTCTTCTGATTGCGTTGTAGATATCTGGCTCAGATTCCTTATCAAGACCGATAACCTTTGCGTAGCAACCACCTTCGAAGTTGAATACGCCGTTATCATCCCAACCGTGCTCATCATCACCGATAAGACGACGCTTTGGATCTGTAGAAAGTGTAGTCTTACCTGTTCCAGAAAGACCAAAGAAGATTGCTGTGTGCTTTCCATCCATGTCGCAGTTAGCTGAGCAATGCATTGAAGCCATACCCTTAAGTGGAAGGAAGTAGTTCATCATAGAGAACATACCCTTCTTCATCTCTCCGCCGTACCATGTGTTGATAATAACCTGCTCACGAGATGTGATATTGAAAGCTACGCAAGTCTCTGAATTAAGACCGAGCTCTTTATAGTTTTCAACCTTAGCCTTTGATGCATTGTAAACTACGAAATCTGGCTCGAAGTTTGCAAGCTCCTCAGCTGTTGGCTTAATAAACATGTTCTCAACGAAATGAGCCTGCCAAGCAACCTCAACGATGAAACGAACTGCCATACGTGTATCCTTGTTAGCACCGCAGAAAAGATCTACAACATAAAGATCCTTATTTGAAAGCTCCTTCTTCGCAAGATCCTTTACCTTAGCCCAAACTTCTTCAGACATAGGATGGTTATCATTTGGATATCCTTCTGTTGTCCACCAAACAGTGTCCTTAGAATTCTCATCCATAACGATGTACTTATCCTTAGGTGAACGTCCTGTGTAGATACCAGTCATAACGTTAACAGCGCCAAGCTCTGTCTCCTTACCAACTTCATACCCCTCGTTTGAATCTGCGAGCTCTGCCTTGTAAAGATCCTCATAAGAAGGATTGTGAACAATGCTTGTAGTTCCTGTGATGCCATACTTTGTTAAATCAACATTAGCCATCTTGTCTTACCTCACTTTTCTAAATAAATTTTTACTAGCTAACCCCTATGAAATAAAGGCTAAAAACTAATTTTCGCTAGTTATCATTCTAGACGTTACATAAATCATTGTCAATAAATTCACAAAAAAATTGTTTTATGATTTGTACAATTTTTCACCTTATTTTTTTGCATTTTGCCAACTATTAAAAATTTCTTAAATCTGCTTATTTTACTTGAATTTTTTTCTTAATAAATGGCAAAATTATTCTTGTATAATTACATATATTTATGGTAGTATACATTAAATTATAGTTTAGCACGCTAAAGTGCGAAATGATTTTAAGGAGGAAAATGTTACATGGTAATTGAGAATTATAGCGAGATTACTCCTGAATTAGAAAAGCTTGCTGAGCTTTCGAAGAAATCTTCATATATAGATCCCGAATTATACACCACTTACGATGTAAAAAGAGGTCTTCGCGACCTTAACGGTAAGGGTGTTCTTGTAGGTATTACAGAAATATCAGAGGTTAACTCTAAGAAATTCGTAGATGGAAAAGAAGTTCCTT
>JAFYYE010000035.1 GCA_017557715.1 Pseudobutyrivibrio sp. | reverse complement strand
TATCATTTGGGTGACCTCTTTTGCCGCACTTTTGGACTTGGTAATCTACGGAAATCCTGGTTCCAACAAGTTCTATCGTGTGGAGGGCTACACCATTTATGTAAGAGATGATCCTTATCGCGCACTTTTCCACTACTCTTATCAGCTTTTAATAGCCGTTTGTCTTCTTACAATCGGTCTGGTTTGGGCTTTCAATGTTAAATATAAGCGTGATAAAAAGCTGGTAGTTTTTGCTTTTCTTTCTAACTTTATTTTTGCAGCATCTTCCATTCCAGATTTATTTTTCACCATGTACGATGTGCCATTTTTGCATGCATCTTATTGCTTTGGCGTATCTATAGCCTTTGCAGTATTCTTTATTTCCGCCAACGATTACATGGTATTTTACATCACCATTAATAGTATCAGTAAGGATATCTTCTCTACCTTGGGAACTGGCTTGCTGGTCTTTGATACAAACTATCATCTTAATCTTTCAAATGACTACGCCAATAAGCTGCTTGGTTTGGACAAGGAGCCGCACCGAATCAGGTTACGTGAAATCTTCGATTTAAAAAGTGGCGAGCCAATGCGAATGTTCGACAAATCTATGGAAGGAATTGCCATCGACTACAGGCTCACTGCCAACGTAACTGGCAAGGTCACACTGGTTAACTTCTCCTGCAAGATGGACAGCAACAATCAGCCTATGTGCTACATCCTTGTTGCCACTGATTTGACAGAGGAAAACCGACTCATTCAGGAAGCTCAGTCTGCCAACGCAGCAAAGAGTGCTTTCCTTAGCAATATTTCCCATGAAATTCGTACTCCTATCAACGTAATCTCTGGTATGAACGAGCTAATTCTAAGGGAATGTCAGGACGAGGATATTTTGCGATATGCCGAAAATATCAACGTGGCTTCACGAAATCTTACTTCATTAATTAATGATGTGTTAGATTTCTCAAAAATTGAATCTGGAAAAATTGAAATTGTTTCCAACGACTTTAATATTGGCGTTGTGTTAAATGATAGCTACAATCTATTCCTTAGTCTGGCTCAGCAAAAGATGCAGAATTTCTCGCTGGATTGTAATGCCGACACACCTAGCATTCTCCACGGCGATGAGGTTCGTCTGAAGCAGATTATTTCAAACCTCATTTCAAACGCTGTAAAGTACACTCCTGAAGGCGGTACTATCAACGTGTATGTTGATTTCAACGATATAGACGACCAGAACATTCTCCTTTCTATAAAGGTAAGAGATAATGGTATCGGAATTAAATCAGAAGATATTCCTAATTTGTTCGAGAACTTCCAGCGACTGGAATTATCCCGCAATCGTACTGTGCAGGGTACCGGCTTAGGTCTGGCAATTACCAAAAATCTTGTTAAGCTTTTACACGGAACTATTTCTGTTGAAAGTACGTACGGCAGAGGCTCCATGTTTACTGTCAAGATTCCTTTCAATGTTTCCGACCACTCTCCTCTGGGCGAGACAAAGGAACATTTCTTAGGTGGTGCCAGCGAGAAATACAAGGTAAGCTTCTTTGCGCCAGACGCACATATCTTAGCTGTGGATGACGTGCAGATGAACCTTGATGTTTTTGTAGGTCTCTTAAAGAAAACTGGAATCAAAATCGATTGCGCTCTCAATGGACAACGCGCTCTTGAACTTATGCGCATGAACAAATACAACATCATTTTCTTGGATCACATGATGCCAGAAATGGATGGTATTGAAGTGCTTAAGAGAATGCGTGCCGACGCAGAATGTCTGAATCGCAAAACTCCTGTGATTATGCTCACCGCAAATGCACTGATGGGTGCTGACCGCAAGTATCTTGAGGACGGCTTTGATGATTATCTTTCTAAGCCTATCAATCCTGTCTCTCTTGAGAAAATGGTTTACAAGAATTTGCCTGTAGAGCTTATTCACAATGATTCCCATAGTGAAGTAGCTTCAAGTACTGTTTCATCTGGTGTTGTATCTGATTCCGTAAATGCGAATCAGCCTACAGACTACAGAGCAAGTTTAGACTTTTTAGATACAAAGGCTGGCTTGGAATTTGCTGCTGGCGATTTGGATTTTTACCATCAAATATTAACTACCTACATGAATGACGACAAGCGCGAGCAACTCAACAGCCTATACGCTGCAAAGGATTGGCCTAACTACCGAATTGTGACTCACTCAATCAAAGGCACATCACTTACTATCGGCGCTCCAGAAGTTTCCGAAGCAGCCAAAGGACTTGAACTTGCAGTTAAGGAAAATCGCTTTGAATATATCGATGAACACCATGCTGAAGTTGTGAAGATGTATGGAGAGTTGTTGGAGAAGTTGAGAGCTGCGCTGGAATAATATGAAATTTCTCTGAAACATTCAACATTCAAATTGCATCAAAATAGGTGATTAGCTACTATAAATATATGGGGTTTACATCACCACTTTATTATGGTAAAGTGTAGAGCAAATAAAAAGAGCTGGTGACGGGAATTAAGCGAAGCGCTGATTCTTGAGCTTTAGCTCAAGAATAGATTCAATTCCCTTGTTGTGTTTTTTTGCACAAAAAAAGCTGGTGACGGGAATTGAACCCGTGACCCCTTCCTTACCAAGGAAGTGCTCTACCTCTGAGCCACACCAGCTTGCTTTTCAGCAAGAAAAAGGATATCAAAGATGGGTGATGAAGTCAATACGTTCAGGGGATTTTTAGGGGAAAACGAGTATGAAAATTTCGGTAGTATCGACAGGTGCGCAGCTTGTTTACGAGGAGTTCATTCAGGCTATCCAGCAGAATTCTTCCACAGGTCGTGCGAACGAGTCCACGGTCAGTAAAGCCTTTGCCAAAGCGCTAAACACCGTGACAGTTGCCGACAGCATTTCCAGTGCCACATCCTACAAAGACATTTTCATTGAGGCTAGCAAAAGATATGGTGTGAGCTATGATTTACTGACGGCTATGGCACAGCAGGAGTCTGGATTCAATCCAGATGCTGTAAGTAGAAGTGGTGCTATGGGCATCATGCAAATCATGCCAGAAACAGCCAAGGAGCTTGGACTGAAGCATCCATATGATGCTTATGAAAATATCATGGCAGGCGCCAAATACATTGCCCAAAAGCTTCAGGAGTTTAACGGAAATGTAGATAAGGCATTGGCTGCCTACAATGCTGGCAGCAGTGTTGTAAAGAAATATAACGGCGTTCCTCCTTATGGTGAAACACAAAGCTACGTGAGAAACATAAAGGCTATCATGAAGCGTGGAGCGGATGTTCCTTACACAAATTATATTTCTCGCACTGCCTCAAAAGATCAGCTCGAAGCGGATTTGAAAAAACTTTTGCGCGAACTACCAGACACCGATGAATATGCAGTTCTTAAGAACACACTAGCGGAGATTAACTATTTATGAAAACCCCATTTGTTACAAAAGAAAAGATTGAAGAAATTACAAAGGAGATTCCTACCCCATTCAACATCTATGATGAAAAGGGAATTCGTGAAAATGCCCGCAAGGAAGCGGCAGGGGCCGGTGCGCTTCTGGTCGAGGCCGTGCGAGGAGACCTCCATCACGGCGTATTCGCAGCCGGCGTCGCGCATCTGCGCGAGCAGGGAGAAAAACGTGAGCGG
>JAFYYE010000375.1 GCA_017557715.1 Pseudobutyrivibrio sp. | reverse complement strand
TGGCGGAGTCGATAGTAGCAGAGAGCTTATCCTCCGTCTCCACTCTGGCATCAGCCATCTTATCCTTTATAATTTCTTCGATTTGCTCCTTTGTGAGCTTACTAAGATTTTCTCTGTCTTTTTCAGATAATCTCTCAGACACAAAAAAGCTCCCAATACACAGGCCAAACCCGATAATTAGGAGCACAATTTCAAGTATAGTCATTTTAGTCTCCCTCTTAATCCCAACAATTAAATTCTCATATCAAATGAAGTGATATGCTTTTCCGAAACGCTTCCATCAGGCTTTCCAGTTTGGCCAGTTCGTTTTTCTTCTTTCTTCTTTACGGCCTTACGCTGTTTATTCCCTTCGTAGCCTTTTCCACTACCTTCTCGGTCGTACTTACCTTCTTCCCGGTCAGCCTTATAAAGATCGTTAACCTGTTTGGCTTGCTGTTCCTGTTGCTTTTCAACAGTGTGTGTAAGATTCTGCTGTTCAAGCATAGGTTTTTGATCTTCCTGAGCTTTGGTGTGACTAAGCTCATTGGTGTTTTGAATCATTCCGTTGAAATTGATTGGACTTATTGACATAACAAACCCTCCCTAAGATTATATACCAAAAATCAATCATTAAATAACAGAACTACCTGTACTATTAACTTGTTAATATACCCATGTACTCCCCAAGGATTTTTCTCATTTTTTGAATAGCCTTGGTATGAAGCTGAGAAACTCTAGACTCAGAAACCTCAAGTGCTGCACTGATTTCCTTTAATGTCATATCCTCGTAGTAATACAAAAGAATAACCTGTTTCTCTTTTTCTGTAAGGGCATCTAAAGCTTCCTGAAGTTTTTCAGTAAGCTCTTGTTTCGAAATATTGTCTTCCGGCTGAATAAAATGAGAGTTATGTTCCGCCTCCATAACAGGCTCATTTCCAGCCTCCACAAACTCGTTCAATGAAACAACATTAGTAACATTGAGCTGCGATTGCCATTTCATAAACTCATCAGAAGATATATTAAGTTCTGAAGCAATATCCTCATCAGAAGCACTGTGACCAGTTCTGGCTTCGACAGCCTTGATTGCATCATCAATCATTCTCTGTCTTTGACGAATAGTACGTGGAATCCAATCCATCTTACGGATTTGATCCAAAATAGAGCCACGTATTCTAAGACTTGCATAGGTCTCAAACTTGACATCTTTGGCAAGATCAAATTTATCTATTGCATCAATAAGGCCAAAGATACCATAACTACACAAATCTTCATACTCTACTGTATTTCCCAGATACATACAGAGTCTGCCAGCTACTATCTTAACAAGTGGCGCATATTCAAGTATTAATTGCTCCCTAAGCTCTGGTGAAGGGTTAACCTTATATTTATCCCAAAGCTTTTCCTTGTCACTCGCCTTCATTAAAGCCCCCTTAAGTCAAGTCAGAATCAGTTATCTATTACCCCTCCTCTGATTCTGACGAAATATCTTCGGATTCACCTTCATTTTCGTCATCGTCTACGCCGTCTTCAATCATAATACTATCAATATCTGGAGGCTCCTCATCCAGTGATGTTACTGGCTCTAAAGTCCTAAAGGCGTAATCAAGAATCATTTTTATCACGGTTCCCATGCATAAAAATATGATTACAACAACCAGTAATCTACTTACAAAAACTGCAAACTCCACCCTTTGTACAATAGATATTACACAAGATAAAAACGCTGCAGCCAATGTGATAATTATAGGTATAGGCTTTGTGTTCATCTGTGCCTCCAAACATTATTCTAAATAATTTTCAACGGTTTGCCAACCGCCTTGATATAGTACTCTCCTGTCTCACTATACAACTCAACAGTACGTCCATAATTTAGGCCGCAATCCTCCGCAACAAGCTTGACACCTAACTCTTTAAGCTTGTCTCGACTCGCCTGTGCATTACGATCGCCAACGTTTATACCTGATGATGACGCACCAGGCATCTCAAACATCTTCGCTCCACCAGCAATCTTGGCCACCATTCTAGCCTTATTGGCTCCAGCTTTAATCATGTCATCATAAAGCTTTTGTATACCGGTATCCGCGAACTTGGCTATATTACTATTATTTCTAATAGCTGTACTATCGGGTAGCATAATATGCGCCAATCCACTGATTTTCGTGGATGGATCATAAATAGCAATTCCAATACATGATCCCAAACCAATGGTAGTCAGTGCATCAGGAGCTTTGCATATTTTTAAATCAGCCATGCCGACTTTAATCATCTGCCCCATACATTCACTCTCCTTAAGTTGCTATACCAAGCGCTGATAGAATCTTATCGTAGGAATCTTCTTCAGGCATTAAAATAAAGTGCCCTTTAATTCCCAAATCATCAGAGAATTCTGTATTAATCATAAGAGCGTTATCGCCGAAAATACCAAACTGTACAGCAGGAACAGAAAGAATGGCTGCTGCCATATCCACTGCTACAAATGGTACAGATGGAACAATCGTAAGATTTGTCAATCCAGAAAGAGCTGACAAATACGAACCTGCGATAATATTTCCTACCTCTTTGATTGCAGATAAATCCATTTCATTAAATGGCTCTGAATATCCAGGGTCGCGCATCATAAGCTTGTTTACAATATGATGAGCTGACTGCATATCCATCAAGAACATCATCGAACCATCAATATCGGCCTCAACGCCAAGCATGATTCCAACAATGATTTCATCTTCCGCTCCTATAGCGCCTCCTAATTCCTCAACAGGAAGGAACGCTACCTCTGGAACACTCATATCTATCCTAAGGCCAAGCATATTGGCGATGGCAGTTGTTGCATTACCAGCGCCAATATTACCTATTTCCTTGAGGACATCAAAATATTTTTCATTAACCTCGTTAAGTGTGAGCATATAACCTCCCGTTAAGAAGCCTCATTTTCTCCAATAATTGAACTAATTTCAAAGATGGAAATGAGTTCGTCCCCATTTTTACCTACTCCATTGATGAAAGAATTCTTACTCTTAAGTGTAGAAGATGGAGCCTCGATGTCATCTTCTGATAAAGAAAGAACTTCTTTAACCTCATCAACAATTACGCCCATAAGACCGCCCTGATCAAGTTTAAGAATAATGATACGAGATGCATCTGTAAATTCATCATCATCAAGATCCATGCGGCGTCTAAGACTCATTACAGGAACGACTTCACCACGAAGGTTAATAACTCCACGGTAGTACGATGGTGCCTTTGGCACTCTGGTAATCTTACTCATTCTAACGATGTTATCAATATAGGAAATGTCGATACCATAGTGCTCGCCACCAATTTTAACTACAATGTATTGCTTTTTTTCTTTTTCAACTACATCATACATAGCTACATCTGACATGGTCTCACCTCCTATTAAATGACAGCATTAACATCAAGAATCATTGCGATTTCACCATCCCCAAGGATAGTAGCACCGCTGATGAGCTTGTTGTTATCCAATTTACCAAGAGATTTGATAACGATTTCCAGCTGTCCAATAAGATTGTCTACGATAATACCGCCAAGAGTATCACCCTTCTTACAAATAACAACTGTCATTGTATCTTCGTCATCTTCCTTAGGTTCAAAATCAAGAATCTTGTCAAGGTGAATAAGCGGAATAACCTGTCCTCTGAGGTGAATAACCTCTTTAGACTCAACATACTTGATTTCTGACTTAGGAATATTTTCAATGTTCATAATAGAAGCAAGAGCAATGGCATACTTCTCATCTCTGATTTCAACCATCAGAGCCTGTATAATAGCAAGTGTAAGTGGAAGTCTTACTGTAAAAGTAGAACCCTCGCCCATAACAGATTTAACTGTTACATCACCGCCAAGAGCTTCTATATTACTCTTAACAACATCAAGACCTACGCCTCGACCCGAAATATCTGTAATCTGTTTAGCCATTGAGAAGGAAGGCATAAACAGGAAGTCAATGATTTCCTTCTGAGAAAGATTTTCAGCCTCTTCAGGAGATACAAGACCTCTTTCAACAGCTTTTTCTTTTACCTTATCAGTATTGATACCGCCACCATCATCACCTACTTCAATGATGACATTGTTGCCTTCCTGGAAAGCATTAAGGAAAATTGTTCCCTTTTCAGGTTTTCCTGCAGCACGTCTGTCCTCAGGACTTTCGATACCGTGATCGGCAGAATTACGAAGCAAGTGCTGAAGTGGATCACCAAGCTGATCTACTACAGTACGGTCAAGCTCTGTATCCTCACCAGTCATAATAAGTTCCATTGGCTTGTTAAGCTTTCTGTCCAAATCTCGAATCATTCGAGGGAACTTAGCTACAACAGATTCAATAGGAACCATTCGAACCTTCATAACTGATTCATGAAGGTTTGTTGTAATTCTCTCAAGGTATTCAATATTCTCATGTAAGGTCTGGCTATCAATTTCACCAGAACCATTACTCTGTGATGCAAGTGAGTTCTTTGCAATAATAAGCTCGGAAACCTGATTCATCAATGCATCGAGCTTTTCAATATCTACACGAATTGTACGTGAAGTAACAGGCTTATTTGCTGGCTGGTTAGTCTTTCCGCCTGCCGCCTTTGCCGCAGGTGCTGCTGGTGCCGCTGCTGGTGCCGGCGCAGGTGTTGCTGCAGCAGGTGCTGGCGCAACTTCTGGTGCAGGTGCTGCTGGTGCCTCCCCTTCCTTCTTTTCGTACATTTCAGGTGTAACCTTATCAGCCTCAACTGACTCAATTTCAGAAACAGTCTTAATTGACTCAATAATTGGATCAAGCTCTGATTCTGTAGAAAGAATGAATGAAAAATCAAATTCAAATTTCTCATCCTCAATATCCCCTGAGCTCGGATCAAAAGCCATAATCTGACCAAAGTCTTCTACAGCCTTAAATACAAGGAATGCACGGGCTGCCTTAAGCAAGCACTCCTTACTAATATGGATAGTAAATCCGTAGAGTTGCTTCTCACCTTTAAGTTTCTCGCAAAGCTCTGGATCAACTGGAATTTTCTTATAAAGCGGACCATCGCTGGCATCAGCATGTGCTGCTTCTGAACCGTCAGCTTCTCCACCGCCTTCGGCTGCTGCCTCAGCAGGTGCTGCTTCTGATCCTGCATCTCCACCACCTTCTGCCTGATTAAGGTAGTCGTTTAAAAGCTTGATAAGCGCCTCATTAGCTTCATCACCTTCGTTTGATGTGCTTTTGATGGTATCAAGATAAGCTTCAATAGCATCAAGGCACTTAAATAAAATATCAATAAGTGAAGAATTCACCTTGACGTTATCGTTACGAACTTCCTGGAAAACGTTTTCCATATCATGGGTAAGATGCTGCATCTTCTTGAATCCCATAGTACCAGCCATACCCTTTAAGGAGTGAGCTGCACGGAATATTTCATTTACAACATCCTTATTATCAGGCTCCTTTTCCAACTCCATGATATTGTCGGAAAGGCTCTGAATATGACCACTTGTCTCATCGATAAAGATATCCAAATACTGACCTACATCCATACTACTAACCTCCAAGTTTTCTACAACCTTTTAACAATTGAATTAGCAACTGATTT
>JAFYYE010000374.1 GCA_017557715.1 Pseudobutyrivibrio sp. | reverse complement strand
GAATATGCCATCTGAAAAATAGCATCTTCTATCCTCTCGTAATAGATATCTTCTTTTCCCTTGACCAATCCCCTCACGATGCTATCACATATCTTTTTTTCATCTTCATTTGGATTATACATTTTTTCATACTCCTATGGTGATAATACAGTTATTGTATCTATATTCACAATACTATGCGTAACTACTTGAGATGCACCACCGTCTCCAAATTGTGGGAAATCTGTTGTAATTGGTTCTAAATAAGGAGCCGTACCCCATCAATATCTCCTGTTATGAATCAGATGAGTCTTTCGAGCAATCAACATTGTTACCTCAGCCCTTTTTGCATTTTATTACAAGTTTATCCCCTGAATTAAACTGCAATTCATATAACTCCTCGTCTCCATCAATACTATAATCACTCGAGACTATATAAGTTCCCATTCCCCATTTTTTTAAATTACTAAAGTTGAATTCCCTAAAATCAGATATTTCCACTTTTATCTCCTCACTTTGAGGTGAAAATAAATATAATAAGATGGACTCTTTTTCATAATCTACTTCAACTTTATTCATTTTATAATCACTTATAAATGAATCTGTAAACATTTCTCTTATATTCATAGCTACTCTCCTTGGTAATAACTATTCATAACAATCCCCAGGCCAAAAATGTGTTTCTCCATTACTATTTGGTAATCTAGTATTTCCATCTGGCCCAATCACATGATAATGCGGACCATATCGAAAATCTTGATCCCATTCATATACTGCTTTTCCATTTTCATCTATCCATTTTATAATATCACCATTTTTTGTATGAAATGGACCTATTTTAACCAACCCCTCTGGATTAAAATCATTCGGATTCTCAGGAAAAACGATTCCCTCTTTTCCCACATCATTCACATACCCAGCATTTTTAGATATTGTACCTGCTTCAACTTTATTACTTGTTGGAGCAGAATACACCATATCAAGTGCACCAATAGCCCCAATGGCTGCATCTCCACCAAATTTTAAACCATTTAGTGTTCCAGCTACAGGGTCTTCGCCTTTCATGTATGCACTAACGCCACCTACTGCACCATTAACTAATACGGCTGAACCTACTACTGCTAATCCTACAGGACCACCTATAGCAAATCCTGCGGCTAAAGCTATGCCTGTTCCAGCGGCATTTACTATTGTATCTCCGTAGGTATCTACAAAATCACAAGTAGCATCCCAGGCATCACTTGCCTTATCCTCTACCCAATCACAAGCATTTTCGACCCATTCAGGCAAGTTACCATCTCTATCTACTAATCCAAGTGGATTATTGAAACAGTAGCTATAGTTATTAAGGGTAAATGGAGCGTGTGCAAATCCCTTTACCTTATCTCTAGACTCAAATCTACCTACCCTTGCATCATAGAATCTCGCCTGGGCAAACTTAAGGCCTGAGAATTCATCCTCCTGGTATCCTGTGAAAGCAAATGGCTGGATGATGTTGCCATCTTTTGTGTAGCCATGCTTTTGCTTGCCTGTTCTTGGGTCTATGTTTCTTCCAAAGTCATCAAAG
>JAFYYE010000373.1 GCA_017557715.1 Pseudobutyrivibrio sp. | reverse complement strand
CTTTCTAGGAACCATAAAACCTGGAATAACTCCACGCAGTCCTGCTGAAAGCTCCTTCACTGTTGCCTCGCCCACATAATATAGCACAAGAACCTCGTTTTTGTCATCATAAATTACAGCGTTCTCTCCAACGCCGTCCACTGTGCTGGCTGCTGCCTCGATTTCATCCAGCTCCACGCGATGTCCCATGTGCTTAATCTGGCGGTCTTTTCTACCGTGGAATTCTATATTTCCATCTGGTAGATATCGGCCAACATCGCCTGTCTTATAAATAAGCTCTCTAAATCTATCGTTTAATGGATTCTGAATAAAATCCTGATTAGTCTTTTCCAGATTCTTATAATAACCAAGAGCAAGTGTTGGTCCTGCTACGCAGATTTCACCAAGCTCTCCATCTGCAGGCGCCTTGCCTTCTTCATCTATAAGAACAATCTTGTAATCATCATAAGGCTTTCCAATAGGAACGCTCTCATAATCCATAGTTTGCTCATCCACTACATAGTAAGTGCAGCTTGCTGTAGCCTCTGTTGGGCCATACTGATTTACAAACTTTGCATTAGGCAAATTTGTTGTCCAGTATTCCAATACTGGCTTTGTCATTACAGAACCTGAAAAGCACACTTTATTAACTGCGTTAAGAGAATCATTCTTGAATGCATGCAATGTATCAAGCAGTGTCATGGATGAAGATGTCCATCCAATTGATGTGACCCCAGCATTATTCAAAGCATCAAAAAGCTTGTTAGGCTGCATGAAGAATTCCTTTGGTGTAAGGAACGATGACGCACCCTTATAAAGAGGTACATAAATATCTCTTATAGCTGCTATATAATCGAGAGGTGACTGATTTCCCAGTACGTCCTCTGAAGTAATTCCCATAACCTTAACATATGCTCTGATGTAGCAAATAACATTTCTATGGCTAGCGATAACACCCTTGGGAATTCCGCTGGAACCTGATGTGTAGATAATATATAAAGGATCAAGCTCTGTCATCTTCTCGCGAACTTCATCCAATTTATCCTGATTTGCATTAGTCTTTTCTAAAGCTTCCACTGTAAGTACTGTAACATCAGCTTTTCCTACCTGAGCAAGTATGCCCTGCACCTTTTCTACAAGTGCTTCGCTTGTCACTACTGCAGCCGGGCAAAGATTATTAAAAATAGAATCCAGTCTCTTTATAGGAAGTGTAACATCCACTGGTGCATAAATTCTTCCTGAATAAGCTACTCCCAAATAGCTTGCTATCATCTTTGGTTCTTTTCCCATGATGACTGCAATTGGGCCTTCTGAAAGATTTGAATCTATGATTGCGGTACCTACGCTTTTAGCAATATCTGACACCTGTGAGAACGTCAGGCTATAGTCTAAGTTAGAGTATACGGTTTTATCGGGGAAGCTGTTGGCTGAAGCTTCTAGCCATTCTAATATGTTTTTCATTTGAAACCTCTATTTTTGGAATGATTTTTTAAGGATTGGAATAGGCTTCGCCAAGTTCCCGAAGACTGTCTCCCCATCCTTTACGGCACGGCCTACTACTGAGCCCATACCTACTGTAACATTCTTTCCAATATTTATACGATTCTTTACATTGGCGCCTACACCGATGAAAGTATTTTCCCCTACATCTACAAAACCTGCAAGTGTGGCCTGTGCAGCCATACATACATTTTTATGAAGCACTGATTCGTGGCCGATACTAACAAGATTATCAAGCTTAACATTGTCTCCGATGACTGTCTCGCCACAAGTAGCAAGCTCGATAACATCACAGGCACCAAGTTCTACGTTATTTCCAATCACAACTCGTCCAAGGGAAGGCATTGAAATCAAATCGCCGTTAGGGTCCTTTGCCTTTGTAAATGAGTTACAACCAACAACTACATTTTCATTGCAAAGGAAGTTGTCACCGATTGTGGCATGCTTTATCTTAGAGCCCGGAAGAATCAACGCATTGTCACCGATTGTAACTGCTGGGCCGATGAAGCATCCCGGATAGATCGTGCAATTCTCTCCAATCTTAGAATCAGATGTGATGTAATATCCATCTTCTTCGAAGAATTCCGGAAGAGGCATGCGCACATCTCTGTAATCCATAGCAAATAACGCATATTCATACTGTGGATATTCGCAGAATACCACATGATTGTTTTTTAATATTTCATCAGAAAAAGTAATATTGCTCTCGGCAAAAACAAGGCAGTCCTTGTGTCCCTCAAGGCTAGCACCAAGTTGTTCAACCTGCTTTTTGATGAACATGAAAGTATTATCTACAGGCTCTCCAACATATGATGTGCCGTTTAATGTTTCTATAAATTTCGCTTTTTCTTCTGCTGTTAACATAGTATTTACCTCACTTACTATATAATCAACTATTCTCTTGCCAATAAAACTAAATCACCGTCTTTTGCGATTTCTTTAGTATATAAATTCAAAAGATACTGTCCAGTTTCGTTTGTGACAAAGCTTTCATACTTTGAATTAGCCTTGTCTAAAAGCATGTAATCTGCCATATTATCTGGATTAATCTCATAATAATCCATCAGTTTTGTATTTACCTGAGTTCGTGCATAGACAGAGTATGTCCCCTGCCATGCATCGCTGTTCAGATAACCGGCGCAGTTAGAACCAAATGCAACAAGCAGCTTATCATCAGCTGTCACATTCTCCTCTAAAAGATTCATTACCGACTCATTTATATTATACTCATCTTCTGGAAGTGCAATACCCTTTAGCTCGCCTCGTGTTACATAATACATAGGCTCAAAAACACTGGCGAATCCACCATTGCTATCTGCCACCCAAATACCATTAAAAAACATGGCAAGTAACATAAGTATTGCTACCATGCCTCTATTATTAGTCTCTTCTCTGGTGAAGATAAGAATCATCGCAATAATCACATAAAGTGACATGTGACCTGGCACAGTGATTTCCTGATTTGTAGAAATGGACCAGATAAGCTGAGCCACTATTGAAAATACAAATATCGTCCAAAGCACGTGTTTTGTATCGCCATCAGCATTTCTGTAATGACCGATTCTTGTATAGGCGCTGTCGTCCTTTTCCTTCATGAAATATGGAAACCAGAAAAAAACTATCAGACATCCATAAATAAATCTTGATGTGCTAATACTTTCTACTCTAAGCAACATGACTGCAGCCATGAATAAAAGGAAATAAAGTGTAAGCATTGCTCTTTCTGTTTCCTCGGAAACACCTCTTACCTTATCCCATATTCTGATAATCACAATTGGTAAATAGGCAATACCTGCAAACACTAGATATGAAAGCATCATTCTGCCAAATCTTTCATAAATAGGATAATCGTAATCCTGATCACCCAAATTTGGAAGTTGGGCAATTATGTTTGTCCAACCAGAATTAATCTGAAGATAAATTACAACAGCAAGCCCTATCACAAGGCATACTAGTAAATAGCTTATAAAAGCACTTCTAGGCGCTTCATCTCTTATAGCCATCACAAGCCAATAAATTCCAAGGAACACTGCCATAATAATCATGGTAGGATATGCAAGCACTGCTATGCATGCTACCACTGCCATCAGTGCCGCATATATCGGCTTTCTGTTCTCATAATATCTGAACACAAAACATACAATAAGAATCATTGCTATGTCGCAATATGACTTATAAGAAAAATCCTTCCATGCTATTACAAACATGAAATAGAATGCTGAAGCCAAGAAAGCGTTATCTTCAAAACCGCTCTGTCTAAGTGCGAAATAAAGATAAATAGCTACCAAAGCTTTTATAAGCAAGTAGCAGTATCGCATATACAATACTAATCCTACGTTTATAGAAAACTCTGCAAAAAGAGGCTGTAGCACCTGATAATAAAGAGCAAGTAATGGATATGCAAGCAGGCCTCCTGTCTGAAGAGACTCCCAGGTATCAGTGAACATACGCTGTCCCTGATAGATTCCCTTATAAATAGCTAACAATCCATTCTCGTCCACATAAAAACCATAGCGTATGGTAGCAACCGACCATATCGCAATTACGATAGTAAATATGAAACGTATAATTGTTCTTCTGCTTTGTGTCTCTCCCATGTCATCTCCCGATTATTAATATATTATTTAAAAATAGTCATAATCATTAGTATTATAATACAGAAACGTTACTTTTGCTAATAAAATTGGGTTGATGTATAATACGGACTAAAAGAATTTATATAAATTAGGAGACCTTTGATGAAAAAACATAACAGTATTATTGCAACTACTGCAATCCTGTCTGTTCTTACACTGTGTTTCAAGGCCTTAGGCTTTGTAAAACAGGCTGTTATCGCATACTATTTCGGTACAACCTTCGAAACAGATATATATAACGTTGCTTTTAATTTTGTTGGAATGCTTTCTTCGGCATTTATAAGATCTATTACCCTGTCGATCGTCAGCATCTACACTCATACCCTTGTTCAAAAGGGGCGTGATGCTGCTTCGAAGCTGGTTTCAGCTTGTCTGGAGATATTGCTTCCTGTTGTTCTAGTAGTACTTTTGTTTGTGTACATGCTAACACCTATCATTGCTAAGGTTCTGGCACCTAGCTATACACCATCACAAACACTTATGTTGGAGCACTACCTGCAAATTTGTTATCCATTCTTCTTGTTTGCAGTTGTAACTTTGATTTGGACATCCATTATGGATTCCAATAAGGATTTTGTCATTAGCCGTACAGAATCTTTTATTACAAGTACCGTTACAATCCTTAGTTGTATATTCCTGAACAGCATTTTGCATGTTTCATCGCTTGTAGTGGCACAGTTCTGTAGTTATTTTATTTTCGCTGGATTATTATTATTTAGAGGAAGAAAATATTATAAATTTACTTTTACAAAGATTTCTGAAGTTCCGGAAGTCAAAGCGGTTCTACTTACAGCTTTACCAATCTTTATCGGGGGTTCAGTATCCCAGATAAATAAGATCGTAGATAACTCTATCTCTACTGGCCTAGCCGAAGGAAGTGCTACTGCTCTTTCTTATGCTGTTTCTTTAGAAGATTTTGTCTGCAATGTTTTGATAAATAATGTAGTAGATATTCTGTATGTTAATTTTGCTAACTACATCGCAGCCGGCGACCAGAAAAAACTTGAATCTACTATGCGAACAGCTATAAACACAATGATTTGCATTATGATTCCAATTACTATCACCACATGCCTGTGTTCAAGAGAGATTGTATCAATCGCTTATTTTAGAGGAAACTTTGACAAAGCTTCCCTCGCAATGACTAGTGCAGCTCTAATTGGTTATGCCGTAGGCTTTACAAGCTCTGGTGTCAGGGATGTTGTTATCAGAGTACTTTATTCCTTCAAGGATACCAAACGACCTATGATCACTGGCATAATTGCTGTATGTATTAATATTATCAGCAGTATTATCCTTTCAAGATATATTGGCATTATGGGTATTTCTATTGCCAGCTCAATCTGCCTTACAGTAAACTTTTTCATAAACTCTTACATGATAAGACGACACATGCCAAACTATACTTTGTTGCAATTCCTACCTACATTACTGAAACAAATCCCAGGAACAATTGCCTTGGTATTAATTATATTTGGTATAAAACACGTATTTAGAAGCAATTTATTAATCTTTATGGCATCTGCATTAATCGGTTTATCTGTATATGGAATAATACTTCTTTTGATGAGAATTGAAGAAGTCGATATGTTAAAAAACAAGTTAATCACCAAACTAAGAAAAGACTGAGTTTTAACGCTCAGTCTTTTCGTTTATATATCCGCGTATCATACCGCATACCATAAGTCCCACTGCCCACATATATACATGTATTCTTGCCGTTGAATAAAGCATATAATACATATTCAAGAAGACATATAGGTTTATCAATGCATACGTGGTAAAGTTCTTCTCTTTCTTTAATAACAGCTTTATCAACAATATCAATGATATTAAAGCAAACATGGCAAGACATACAAATGGGAAAATTCCATAATCTCTTGCATAGTCAAGCCACATGGTAGAACTTGTATTTCCCGGGAAAACATCCATAACAAATCCACCAAACTCATTCTTTTTAAGTAATGATATAGCCTGAATAATTGCTTTTATCCTTATAGCTAATCCGTCTTTTACAATAAGATATCCTACTGCTGCAACTACATATACTGCTACTGCAAGCCACTGATTAAGCTTTGATCTATCCTCTATTAATGCAAGGATAACTGCAATAAGTGGAATAATAAAAAATAATAATACTTCCTTTTCATTATTCGCTTTTGCGATATAAACTATTCCAGCAATTGATACAATCGCCGTAACAACAGCAATAAGCTTTTTTGAATCACTGAAATACAAACCAATCAGATAACTCAAAACTGGGAATAGTAACGATGTCCAAATATTCGCCTGATCCCTCAACAGATTAAAATATGAATTTATAATAAGCCCCTGAAGCAAGAACAAAAATCCTACATCAAAACATCTTCTAGGCGATATTTGTCGGCATATCTGCATATTTTTTAAGTTCACCTTTTCTTATCCTTCCATCGTTGTTAACTACTGTAGACCAGCCACGAACTATTCCACAAATAAATATTGGGAATACTAAATAATATCTGTAAGCAAAGCCGTTTGGCTCCATGAAGAAATAAATCATAAAGATTATCTGTGAGCTCACCAACATGTAGTTTAGTGCAAAATTATCTTTTCTTTTTAAAAGTCTTAATCCATTAACTAGCTCTAAAATAAAAAACAATGCTAAAAAACTAAATACGACAGTATCATACCATCTTGCATATTCAAAAAAGGTATTATGAGTACCACCTCTCTCGTAAAGACCTTCCCATCCACCTAATGGATAGAGGATGGTTTTTTTTGCT
>JAFYYE010000372.1 GCA_017557715.1 Pseudobutyrivibrio sp. | reverse complement strand
ACCACTTCGATATATCTCCATGGCTTCAGCCCACATCTGAGCGAAATAATATCTGGATTCATTTTCATTCTCCAGGATATGAGTTTCAGCTTTTTCCATATGAACTTCTATTGGAATGAATCGTCTGTTACCAGATTTGTCAGGTGGTAAAAATTGAATGGTGTTAGATGAACCTGCGAAGACACATATTCTTGGATGGTCCTGTGCATACTTATCATATGGAGCTCGATATGTGTCAGATAGCCTGCTTAGGAATGCCTTAGTGTCTTCAACGTATTTGGCATGTAGAATAGCTGTCATCTCAGGCATTTCTATAATCCAATGTCCCTGAAGCTTTTCAAATACTTCCTTATCACTAAGCTGCTTGATATCATCACAGAACCAGTTATCATACATTGCTAAAAATCGAAGGAATGTAGATTTTCCTGCTCCCTGTCCGCCAACAAGACAAAGCATATATTCAAACTTGCAGCCTGGATTAAAGACTCTTTCTATTGCTCCAAACATAAATAGCTTTAAAGCCTCTATGTTTATAGGTGTCTTTTTTACTCCCAGGAAATGACTAAGAGCATTTTCAAGTCTTGGTTTTCCATCCCACTTAAGACCATTTAACATATCTTTTATTGGGTTATAGGAATTCTGATTTGCAACAACTCTGATAGCACGTTCTATCATTCTGTCTACGTGAAGATCATAGTTCCTTTCCAGATAAATGATGATGTTATCTATATCTGTGTCTGTAAGAGATTTTCCGTTCCTGTTCCAGCCAAGATTTTTAACAATATCAATGCCTCCGCTTAGCTCATTTCGTTTAATGGCACCAGCAAGCAGAGGGTCATTCTCTAAAACCAACGCACAGTTGTTATTGGATTGTTTAATCTTTCCTTTAGTGTCATATTCTAGCCCAGAAGTCCATTCTTCTGATTCATTGGATTCAGATACTATTGTGTATCCTTTTTCCCTGAGGAATGCTTCAAGTTTTCTAGCATCCTGAGGACTTAAATTCATTGATTCGTTTTTCAATTTTTTCAACCTCCTTGTTAAATGATTTGATAAAGTCAATTTGTTCCTGCATAGTTCCATATGTCAGCTCGTCAATCATTGCATCGATACGGTCAAAATTATTCAGAGCTTCTAGAAAAAGAGGATTTGCATTATCAAGATTCATATCTTCTGGGACCAGTTCTCTTTTCCACTTAAGAAGCAGACCATGATATTCATGCAAAATAAAAAGAGCATCACGACGGGATGTCGCAAATGCTCTTTCAAGTTCTTTTCTGTATTCAATTTCTTTTTGCTTTTGAGTAATTATCGATGGATTTTTGCTAAGCTCAGTCTGAACATTCAAATTGAAGTCTGAGATGATTTTCTTTGCTGCGTCAATAGCACTTAGGTTATAAAGCTGTTGAACCATATTGATAACATCACCATGAGCTCCGCAGCTGAAACAGTAGTAGTAATCTTTGTTTAACTTCATACTTGGATGTTTATCATTATGGAATAAGCAATTACACATTTTATTTCGATGGTTAAATTCGATACCATATAAAGAAGCGGCTTCCTCAAGGGAAACCGCCGAGTTGATTTCTGTAAAAATATTCACTTTTTCATCCTCCTTATCGTTCAATATCGTGTTTACGTTTTCTTGTAGCCTGATGAGATGGTGTTGTGACATCATCTCTTTTAATCATTTCTTCTGCGATTTTTCTTATCCTAAAGGATTCACTGGCAGTAAGTTTGCATCTCTTATAAAGCTCGTGCTTTTTATTTCTAGAATCCTCAAGGTTACTTAATGTCACCTTCAAAGCTTTCCAGTCAGGCTTGCTACAACACCAGTACTGATCAAGCATTCGTTTGGCTAAATGATATTTGTCCAGTTCAGCACGATGTTCATCAGCATATTTCTGCTGATTCTTCTTTAGGCGAAATGAAAACTGCTTGTCATATATTGGCTTTGTTTCTGCCAGCATTTGTCGATAGCGAAAAGCATCTTTGATTTTTGAAATCTCTTTATCTATCTCTGTGATATCATCTTGCAGCTCATTAACTTTTCTGTAGGATGTTTGAACAAAATCTTTAAGTTCATCAAAGGTGTTAATGTTATTTTGAGTCAGGAAAAATATCACAGAAGCTCTTTCCTTTACATTTTTTACCTTAGCTTTGTTGCTCCAGGCATTGCTATAGCGTTTGTCATAATAGTCGGTAACTAGCTCACCCAATGATGGAACATAAATCTTTTGTTTATGACATTCCTTAATAAAATCTGAAAGCCATTCAAAGATATTCAGTAGATTTGATGAAAGCTTCTTTAACATCTCATTAACTGCTTTTATCCTGCGGTTCTCATCACCGATTTCAGTTTTAATCCCCTTTGCTTCCATTGCTCTTACCTGAGGTCCTTCATGAATAGTTGGAAGTAACTCAAGTCCTTGGGCTGAATAAGAACGATGGTCTATTCTGCAATCAAGTCCCTTTTCTTCAAATGCCTTATTAAAGATATCTGCATAAGCTTTCCTCCAAGCATCAAGCGTTTCAGGAGCTCCCCAGTCAGTGGTAGGTACAGCATTGAAAGCATATTTGCCATTTGGCTTTTTAATCCTTTCACCATTTTCATCAAGAAGATATTCTCGCTTTTGCTTTTCTCCCCAAGTTCCGTCCTTGTTAAGAGGTCTTATTGGAATAAGCATATGAACATGGGGATTTTGAATTCCTCCGTTCCGTTCAGGGTCATGAACTGCATAGTCTACAATCATTCCTTTTGATAAGAAGTTTTCTTTAATAAACCTTTGGGTTATTTCCAGGTTTTCTTCATAGGTCAACTCATTTTGAAGAGCAAAATTGAAGTTGTAACAAAGCTGAGCCTTTGGGTGCTTTTCAAATTTCTCTAGTTCATTAAAAAGAACTTCTCTGTCTTTTAATCTTTCAGGCGCATAGTCTGGAAGAAGGAGCTCTGTAAAAAGAACTCCCTCTTTCTTGGTGTAGTCATGAAATTTTCCATAATAATCATCACGAAGTCGGGTTCCTGTAATATAAGCATCAGCAGCAACGCAGCTTTGACCTTTACCTCGACTTACCTGAGTGACATGAAAATGATAAAGTGCCATCTAGTTTTCCTCCTTTACCTTGGTAAGCAATTTCGCGATTAGTTCTTTTACTTTTGGATAAGAAAAAAGAGCATCACAGAATGCCATAAACTGGCTGTCTGTTAGCTCTTTTGTTTCAGGAAGAAGTGATTCAATGTGTCCTGCTCTGGTGCAAAGCCTGTGAGTTCTTCTTTTTCTTTCCTGTTTGTTTTGGTACTTAATCTTGTTTTCCATCTGCGTGATTCGATGATCCAGATGCTCACATCGTGCCTGCATCTTTTGATGAACGTCTTTGGCATGTTCATATTCAAGAAGGGATTTTGCTACTTTGGGGTTTGTAACATAAACATCTTGAACAAGGTTCTTTTCTTTGTTTTCCATAGTTTGATTTCCTTTCATAATTGTTTTTAGTTTAAATGTGTCTTGTACGATTGCCTGCAATCCCGGAGCGACAGCGAACGCAAAATCGACGAAGTCGGGAAGACTTTTGCAACGCAAAACGCACATACCTCTTGAAGAGGTATAGAAGTGCGCCCTTACTTAAAAGTAAGGGATTTAAAAAGCACTACGGCGGTGGATTTTCATCCTTCTACTTAATGTTACGAGGAAAATTAGACTTACCCCTGTTTTGCTTTAATATTGCAATTTTTAGCTATTGATTTGAAATTTGAGTGCGAGAATGATGCATATTTGCACCACCTATGCTATGATTTTTAAAGATATTTTTAGTAGGGAGAAATGTATTGATGAGTGAACGTTTACCAGGTAATCTTCAAGAAAGATTAAGAGAACTTAGAGAGGAACACGGCTATTCAAGAAATAAACTGGCAGATACGATTGAAGTAGATCGTTCTAGATATGGAAGAATTGAACGTGGGGAAATAAAGAGTATCAACAGTGATGTACTTTTGAAGTTAGCCAAACTTTACAATGTATCAGTAGATTACATTCTTGGAATTTCAAATACACCAGAAAAGACTTACTACGACATTGGTGAGTTAGGACTAAGTGTTGAAGCAGCAAAGAATCTCTATACAGGAAAAGTAGATGCCAGAGTTATCAATGAACTTCTTATAAATAACAAATTTGCTGTGGCAACTAAGATGATGGCGACTTACTTTTCTGGAGCAGTTTCTGACTTGTTAAAGGCTCAGAATGCCCTCATGGATTTCAACTATGATATGATTTTGGAATATCAAAATACTGGCGAGCTTCCAAAAGATGATAAAGATATCCAGGATTTAAAAAAGCAATTCAAACATGCAAAGGTTCCTGCTACCACCTATGAGTTTGACAGAATCCAAAGACAACTTATGGGAGCAGTAAAGGAAATTCAAAATAAGATTACTGATGAAGTTAGTGAATATCAAAAGCAACAGAAAGTCATTTATTACGACATTCTTGATACAGTGAAATCTGAGGCAGCCAAGATTCCAAATATAAAAGATTTAACAGAAGAACAAAAGAAGGAAATCATTATTAAAGCAATGAATACTTCTGTAGAGAAAGCATCTTCACTCTCACCAGAGAATAAAGCTCGTGTAGAGTCGGCTATATCTCAGATAGCCCCAACACTTATGGATATAGGGAAAGAAATGTAATGGAAAATATTGATAAAGACCAACACAATAGAAATCTTTGTAGCTTGATAAGGAATAATGATTTATTGGCTGAAACTCAACTTCTAATGGAAAATGAAGCTCTTATTGTTGGGCTGGCAGGTAGTATGGAAGTTGCCTATGATTTAGATTTAAATCACTGGGGCGGAATTGAAAAAGACGATATCATACAAGAAGGTAGAATTGCATTGCTTCGAGCCGCGCAGACTTATGATGAGTCCAATAACACAAAGTTTTCTACCTATGCCTACACAATTGTTAAGAATGCAATGACAGACTTGTGCAGAAAAGGTATCTCAGCATTTGAGAATAGAATCATTGAATCTGGAATGTCATTAGTTTTCTTGGATGAGGATTATTCTAACAATGAATTTGATGTTCATATCACAGAAACAGTTCCTTCTGCAGAATTTGACCCCACCGCAAGACTTGCAGTTCTTCATGTAATGCTTGAGAAGATGTACAATCGATTGAAGCTTTTACCAGCTCGCCAAAGAAGGTTACTGGCTTATCACTATGGATTGGGTTCATTAGAATGTAAGAGTATCAGCGAAACAGCTGCGTATTTTCATCTGACAGAAAAGTACATTAAAATAATCGAAGAGCAGGCCTTAGCTACGTTGAGAGAGGGAATGAATGATGGGAAAATTGTGTAGATTAGCAAATTCACACTTTTCACAAAGAAAAAACACAATTGTGTGTTTAAATGCTCTTAGTTAATACACATTTTTTTTGTGTAAGGGTATCATTTTTTGAAAAGGAGGTTTTTATGAGAAAAAAGGTAATTTTTTCACTGGTTCTATCTTTTCTCTTAGTAGTAAACTTCAATGTATTAACAAGCAAAGCTTTAGAGTATTCTGAAGTAAGCCTAGATACTAGTGATTTTTATCTAGAAAATCAATCCTTACTAGAATTAAATGATGACAAAAATCTTTTAAATGAAAATTTCTCTATCGAATCTATCGAAGCATCTACCATTGATAACGTAAGTGACAGTTTGCAAGTAGAGAGTGTAGGAAATGCTACAATGCTTTATGGTTCACAATCTGGTGTCCTACCACAAGCAGGTCAATATGCGCTATATCCATTAACACTTTCTGCTGGAGATTATTTACAAGCGCGTTTAACACCTCCTAATAATTCTCAGATTGATTATGATTTGAGATTGTATAATTCGTCATTCAATCTTTTGACTCAAAGCGATTATATTACTGCTATGCGTGAAGGTCATAAAACAATCGAAGAATCAATTGGATACTATGCTTCTTCAAATGTTGAAGTTTATTTATGCGTCATTTCTGTGCAAGGGGGAAGTTTAAATGATCCATACATTTTAGATATAGCTATTACGACTAACGCTAAGGATCAGTTTGAATCGGACGAATTTGCAGCACAGGCAACAACTCTAATCTTTAACAATTATGCAACAGTAAATGTTACAAGAAATCTTAATTCTCCATTAGATACAGATTGGTATGAGTTCACAGTAGAGGATTCACCAGCATATGACAAAATGCGTTTATATATAGATAATTCATCAACTAATGGAGCTAAGATTCAAATATATCAGAACTATAGTTCTAACCCACAGTACTTTGGTTTATTAAAAATTGGTGAAGGAAATGGTGGCGAATTAGACCTTGCTCCAGGTCATTATTATTTACGAGTTATAAATACAAATTCGTTAGACAGCTTTAATATAAATAATATTGGAACATATAAATTTTCAATAGAACCAGTTGGTCGAGTTGATTTAATTGAAATTACCTCGATCGGAGGAAATGGTGCTGTTTTAGTTAATCCATATGTAGAAGGTCGACGATATCGTATAACTGAAACAGATAATACATATGTTCAGATTGTTGGAAAAACATATTATTTAGATGAAAATGGAGTAAAGCAAACTGCTCCAAACGCACAAGTACATGGGACAGTAACCAATCGATCATGGATTGATATGTATCGAGAAGATATGGCGTATACCAACGGACAAGCTGCTTCCGATAATACAGGATTATTTAAAGCGTATATTCCTGTTTTATCAGGAGTCGGTTCAAATGTATATCAAGGTGAGCGCGCGTTCCAATACTATGATGTTATGGATGTTGAAATTACTCCAGTAAATAACACTTCAATTAAAGGAACAGAAATCTTCTATTTGCTGAAGCGTGAGTCGTTTTTTAGAAACTAAGAAAAGTGGGTATACTGCTTATGAATAGAATATCAATTAATAATCCACTTATTAAGAGTTTGGCCAATAATATTATACTACCCAAAACAAAGGGAAATGACGATAGCTTATCTTCTGAGAATACTCTGAATAATGATATATTAGAAATATCTGACAATGCTAGAAAACGGCTTAAACGTCAAGAAACAATGCCTTCAAAAAAGAGTGGCGAAGTAAGTGCAAGAGAAATATGGGAGGATGAGCTGTATAAAGAAAAAAATAGTCGTTATATTACTCCTGCTGGAACTTTAGATAGTTATGAACTGTTTAGAGAGGATTCTCCTGATTTATATGCGAAATATATGGATTATGTTGATAATCTT
>JAFYYE010000371.1 GCA_017557715.1 Pseudobutyrivibrio sp. | reverse complement strand
CCAGTTGCCCTGGAAATAGTTTGAATACATGATTGCAAATACAGATATGAAGGCAAACAGGATTGTTCCACCTGGCTTTGTAACTCTGATTGCTTCATCAATTGCCTTCTGCACATCTGCATCCTCATATAGATGATACATTGGACCAAATATCAATGTGACATCAAAAGAATCATCTGCAAAACAGCTTAAATCTGTGGCATCACCTTGCAAAGCCTTAATGTTTAAAAGCCCTTCACTCTTTTCCTTGAGTATCTCAAGATTTTTCTTTACAAGCTCCACTGCTGTCACATCATATCCTTCTTTTGCAAGAGCAATAGAATATCTTCCTGTGCCTGCTCCTACTTCAAGAATCTTTGATTCTTTGCTCAAATATCTATGAACATATTCCATAGTAATGGCAAACTCCAGTTGCCCATGTCTTGTTCGCTCTAATCTTGTATCCTCGTCATAATCAGTATAAAAATCACTGACGATTTCCTGTCTTGAGCTGTTTTCATCTATAGCATTTATTCTAGTGAAGAATTTTGTCTCATTCTCATGATGAATGTATGCGCCATTTTTCAGCTGCACCTGAAGGCTGGCTGGATTATCCTTGTTTACAGAAAGATATGCTTCATGGATGCTCATCTCACGAGCTTTAGCCAGTGTTAACTTCAAACCTTCTGTAGCATAACCTTTACCACGGAATTTTGGAGAAACACCATATCCTATATGTCCTGGGCCTTCTCTTAAGAAATCATTTAGGTAATGTCTCAGGTTAAAAACTCCCACATATTTATCATCATCAGACAGCAAAAAGGTTGTATCTGGTACAAAACCCTCTGGAAGATCTTTTCCCTCAGACCAGTTTCTCTTTTTCTCAACCCAATCTAAAAACTGGTTGTAATCATAACCATACACACAGTTTACAAATCCATTCTCATCCTGCTTAAAAGTCATAAACAAATCATATGCCTTTTCAAAATCACTGTCCTGCACTCTTACTAGTTCCATTGGTAATTCCTCCTGTTGTCTCATAATTTGTATTAAAAAAGCCCCATCAAACTGTATTAGTTTGATGAGGCTTATAAAATCAACTATCAGTGTATTAAATACTACTCTATACACCTGCACATGCACTCACCAAACATAGCAAAATCAGACCCCGGATTCTTCGAATCGGCGTCATTATTTGAAGCTATAAAATTATTAGTAAGTGTAAATGTTGTCATGTGCAAATCTATTCCTTTGAGTATTTTTTGACAGTATACGCGTTCAAAAAAAGATTGTCAATAAAAATTTAAAACTGAGTCACTGTCTCAAGAGTTCTCACAAACTCCTCAAGTCCAGCTCTGTCCTCATCACTGAATCTGTTAAGACTTGGGCTATCAATATCTAAAACACCAATAACCTTTCCATCCTTGTGAATAGGCACGACAATTTCTGAATTAGAAGCGCAGTCACAAGCAATGTGCCCTGGGAATTCGTGAACATTTGGCACTACAAGTGTTTCATCCTTTTCTACTGCAGTTCCGCATACGCCCTTTCCAAGTGCAATTCTTATGTAGGCTACCTTCCCCTGAAATGGACCAAGTAATAATGAACCATTGTCCATCAAATAAAAACCTGCCCAGTTTAAATCATCTAAATTCTCATTTATAAGTGCTGAAGCATTAGAAAGAACTGGAATGTAGTTTGGCTCATCCTCAGCTAATGCCTTTAATTGTTCCGCAAGCAATTTGTAATCAGTCATTTGTATTCCTCCAAATTAAATTGTTTGCAATAGATTATAGGCTAGAGTGACTGAATATTCAATAAACATTTATATTCTAATACTACATAAGTGCATTGAATAAATTTTTAGTTCCAAGATAGTAAATCTTTAAGAATTGATTAAAAATCTCTCACACAGGTAAATAAATGCTGGTAAGGTCAAAAGCATGATAATCGTATTTTGCATAATTGTTGTGGTAGCATATTTTACATCTGCATCATACTTGCGTCCTATGATTACATTAAGTGAACCTGATGGCATGGCTGTGAGAAGTACCATTGTCATTGCAAGGGACTTTTCTACATTTAAAAATGCAAGCACCATCAAAGTGATACCAGGCACAAAAATCATTCTGAAAAATGAAGTGATATATGCCACCTTATCTGTAAAGACTTCATTTGGCTTGATGGTGTAAAGCTCCGCACCAATAATCATCATAGAAACAGGAAGCATACATCCACCCAGCACGTCTACTGTCTCTGTCAACACAACTGGGAAACGATATGGAATCACATATAAAATAATGGCCGCAATGGCAATCCATATGATTACGTTCTTCATGATGGCATAGATGGAAATCTTTTCCCTCTCACTTTGCAAAAGCATCACTCCGATTGAAAAATACACCACATCAAAGATGCAGTTATAAACTGCCGCATATAGAAGCCCTGAGCCTGCCACTGTCTCTCTGATAATGGACATGCCGATAAAGCCAGTATTGGCAAATGCGATAAGCAAAGCAAACATTCCACTCTTGGTTTTATCCTTAAAGAAAGGGCGACTTCCAAAATAGCATATTGAAATAACAATGGCATAGTACACTAACGTAAATACGATAGTATATCCTATTCCTATCATCTGACTGATTGAAAAATCCGCCTGTGATGACACAAATAAATTGGCTGGAAGAAAGATATATATCAGCATTTCTGACATTCCTCTCTTCACAGCCTCATCCATGATTTTAAAATGTGCAGCAAAAAATCCTGCTGCCATCAAAACAAAAATTTTTAATGTGATTGAAATTAATACACTCATCTTACCTAACTAATTCAGTTATCTCCTCATTTTTTCCAGCGAGGAAATAACCAAGATTTGCCCCACTAATTCTTTGCAGTTTCTCTATAGACTCCTGACTGTAGAATGCGCTGTGAGGTGTTATGATTACATTTTTTCGGCGAAGCAGACTACATTTACTTAAATCAGGATCCTCTTCTTCAAGAACATCAATGCCTGCGCCTCTAATCAATCCTCTGTTCAGAGCATTTACAAGTGCATGTTCATCAACGCTGCCGCCACGGCCTACATTGATGAATATCGGTCTACGCTTCATTTTAGCAAAAGCATCCTCGTTAAAAAAGTGTCTGTTTTCCTCGGTAAGATTCATATGATTGGTAATTATATCAGCTCTGGCAAAGGCCTCCTTCTTATCTACAAACTCCACTCCTGCTACATCAAACTGGCTGGCAGCATAAGGATCCACAGCCAAAACCTTCATTCCAAGGGCAAGTGCGATGGTTGCCACACGTCTGCCGATTTTTCCAAAACCAAATATTGCCAGTGTCTGACTGCTAAGATTGGGATTACCATCTATGGAATAATATTTCCATTCTTTCTTATCATTAATCTGTCTGTCATAGAATTTCAGATTACGATTCAGGGCACACATTAGTGCAATGGCATGTTCTGCCACCTCCTGCGTACAATATTCCTGAATATGGCACACTGCCACATTGTTCTGCTTAGCGCTCTCAAGATTGATATTTGAATATCCCACACCACTAACTGAAATACATTTTAAGCTTGGACATGCGGCCAGTATCTCTTCATCAGCCTCAATAAATCCAGTGACCAGCCCATCTGCATCCTGCAATACCTTGATAAAATCATCCTTGTCCTTATAGGTATGCACTACCGTATCAATTGGCTCTCCAAGTGCCTCTTCAATGCTTTCAATTGTGATGGAATAATCCTCTTCCAGTGCGCTTTCATAATCCGCAATTACGATTTTCTTCAAACCTTAACCTCCGCAAGTATCTCTTTGATGGCAATCAGCACCACTGCCATCTCCTGCTCTGTTCCAATAGTGATTCTAAGATATTTATCCAGCTTTGCATCTGCGAAATGACGTGTGAGAATTCCCTCTTCCTTCAACTTCTCACAAAGCTCTGATGAGGAAATTGCATCATGGTAGCAGAATACAAAATTAGCTTTCGATGGAATAACGTGAAATCCCAGCTTCTCCAAATCCGATTTGAACTGCTCTCGATTAGTGACAATTCGGTTAATACATTTATCCAGATAATAGGTATCCTTTACTGCTGCAATTCCAGCTGCCATTGTCACCGAATTGAGATTAAATGGATTGAATGAGAACTTTATGCTGTTCATATCTGCGATAATTTCTTTTGATGCTATGGCAAATCCAATATGTGTTCCCGCCATATTTCTAGATTTTGAGAAGGTACGGACAACAACAAGATTTGGATATTTTGTAGCGAGCGGCAAACATGTCTCTCCCCAGTAATCTGCATATGCCTCATCCACTATTACCATTCTCTTAGGATTCTTTTTAACAAGCTTTTCAATATCCGCTATTGGAATTGCTTTTCCCGTAGGATTATTAGGATTTGCAAAAATAATATCTCCTTCCAAATCCATGTAATCATTTATGTCGATTGAAAAGTCATCCTTAACTGGAATCTCCTCCATATCAAGTCCATAGGTCTTTGCATAGGTACGATAGAAACCATATGTAATATCTGGGAAATATATCTTCATTCCTCTTCTGAAGAAGCTCATAAGTACAAAGGAAAGAACCTCATCCGCTCCATTTCCCACGAAAACCTCTTCCTCTGTCACCCCATATACAGAAGCCACTGCCTTACGAAATTCGTGACAATGTGGATCTGCATAGTAGCTCATATTCCAAATCTCGCTTTTTGAAATTGCCTCAAATACTTTTGGTGAAGGTGGCAGCGATGTCTCATTTGCATTTAATTTTATGTATAACTTATCCTTTGGCTGTTCCCCTGGAACATAAGGCTCCATCTCTTTATATTCATCTACTAAAAAAATACTCATTACTATAGTGTCCCTTCATAATTATTTATATACGCACAAGCGGAAATGTCATGCAGTGTGGTCCGCCGCCTGCCTTTAAAATTTCGGTAATGTCCATCTCTATTACCTTCATGCCTCTTTTTACCAATTCCTCATTAACCTTTTTATTCTGCTTAAGCGAGAGTACGGTATGATTCCCAAGAGCCTGTAAATTACAGCCATGTAAAAAGATTGCCTCCTCGGGAACAGGTATTAATTCCACTCCTCTTTCTTTCAAAAGCTCCTTGAAATCCTCTGGCAAGCCATCTACATATGCCACAGCCAAATGATCATCTACCAAGTTAAAACACATATCTAAATGTAAATATTCTTTCTTAAGAGGAACTCCAGTCACTTCATATCCAAGTGGCTCCAATATAGCCTTCAGCTCCTTTAGTCCTTCCTCATCAGTTCTGTCAGCCATACCTACCGCTACCCATTTTTCACTCATAAACATGAAGTCTCCCCCCTCAAAGAGTCCCTTCTTCACTTCTCCTATTTTTGGAATACCAAGCTCAGCCATACGCTTCTCATAATCAACATGTTCCTTGTAGCGCATGTCCAGCTTGAAGTTTCCAAGGATATATCCTTCCTTTACACACCCACCAAAATCTCTTGCAAAAACTGAGTTTGGGCGCTCATCATCTGCGTCTAAAAACTCCACCTCAATACCAGCATCCTCATATCTTTTTACAAACTCCTCATGTTCACGAAGCATAACCTCCACATCCATAGTGGTATCCTTCCACTTTTTAGCTATTTCATTTATTGGTGCTGGCTTTAAATACTCAGGTCTTGAAACCAAAACCTTCTTTAATTCCCCCGTTCCATTCTTAACAAACATTTAAAAATACCTCCGTAGTTTTCATAATCAGATTTGGTAACACTCCAAAGCTATATGGTATCTGTAACCTTTCTGTGCTTTTATGAGCATCTTTTCCGTAAACTCCAAAATTGACAGCTTTAATATTCAGCTTTTTAATCTGTTCCAAAGGCAATGGATATAGCTGCTGCATCTGTGGAAAATTTTGTTTAAGTGTAGCAATTGATTCCATGGAATCATCCAGTGATAAATAGCTGCTATCTGACAGACTCGGAAAAAATCCATCCATCTTATATGTGATGTTATATTCTTTTTCCACAGTCTTAAGAATTTCTCCAAGCTTATCCACTGTTTCATCATCCTTTTTCAAGGTATTATGAGGACAATAAGGAGTTGCATAGTAAAGCACTACAACTGGATGATAAATATTTGCCCTTGCAAGCAAAATCCGTATATACGATACAGGGATTTCCCTTTTATCTACCCCTGCCTCCTGAAGCTTCAAAGTCTCTTCTGCAAGTGTTTTATCTATAGATTCATCCTGTTCTTTTACCAGCTGATACAAATCCTCATAAGACATAACCGACCAGCTGTTTTCAATCTGCTGAAAATCCTTTCCAGACTTCTCACAAAAGGCTTTGTACTTAATATTCAAATCTGCCGATGCTCTTCTCACTGCCTTTTCTCCTGCAGTCACAAGCTTTTTAGTTATGTCACGAACATCTGAATTCAAAACAAAATAATTAAAATATACCAAAGCTTCCTTGGCTGTCTGCACGTTATACCAGCCCTTCAAATCCTTACTTTTTAATAAAGTAGGTGGCAATGCATATTCACCTTCATAGACCTCCGAATACTCAGGATTTAAATTCAATTCCTTTATTAACTCTGCCATCACTGTTGTAGGGTCATAACCCTCGAAGCACTGTCCCACATGTGTTTCACGTCCCTGAATATAAAAGCAGGGAAGAAGCTTTCCGCCTACACCAGTGTATATATAATGATGCTTGTCCCCAGGATACATAGGACAGGTGTAGTCATTATTTATGGCAAGTACATAGTCTAATCCATATTGGTCTTTAAGCTTCTCGATTACATCTATTCCCTCAATAATTCCGGTATGAAGATTCTCTTCAACAGGATTCAATGATAAAAGTATATTTCCAGATAAATCACTGACGTGCTCTGAATGCGCCTTAAGCAGTACCATAAATACTGCATCACCGCTTTTCATGTCACAGGCACCGCGACCAAATAAATATTCACCTGACTCCAAATCCTTCTTGACTTCTTCTGACAATTCAATCTGCTTTAACTGTTCTGCCAAACCATCACAATCAAAGGCATAGCCGGCAAGAGCCCCATAATCTTCCACTCCCACCGTATCGGTGTGGCCATGGAAAATTATGGTTTTATTATTTTTATCCTTCTCCCCAATTAAAAGTGCAAACACGTTTCTTCGCTCCAGCTTATCGTTTTTTAATGTCTGCACAATAACCTGCTTTGGACGTTCTTTAAAATAAGGTATAGCTCTTAAGTAATCTTCAATG
>JAFYYE010000370.1 GCA_017557715.1 Pseudobutyrivibrio sp. | reverse complement strand
CCGAATTCCACAAGCTTTGAAACTGCGAAATCACAAGACACTCCTCTAATCTTCTCAATTTCAGATTTAGTGATTGGCTGTTTGTAGGCAATAATAGAAAGAGTTTCTAAAAGTACGTCTGTAAGGACATATTTTCTAGGTTGCTTAGCAATTCTAATGAGGTACTCATAAATATCAGGGTTTGTGCACATTTGATATGCCCCGTCAATCTCAGTAATTGTAAGACCTCTATTTTCTGCTAAATATGATTCCTTAAGAGCATTAATTGCCTCGACAACCTGTTTTTCTTCTATTTCAAGGGCTTTTGCAATTCGAGAAGCCTCTACAGTGCCTCCCATTGCAAATAAAATTCCCTCAACTATATTCTTAATTTCATTAATCTCCATAATTATAAACACTCCATTTTAGGCAGCGATTTTAGATTCTATTATAATGTCAGTAAATGTATCTTCCTGAGTAATATTAATCTGTCCTGCCTTCATCATCTCAAGGATACATAAGAAAGTAACAATTACCTCTGTCTTAGAATGAGCTGCTTCTAAAAGATTTCTAAAGCTGAATGTGTTATGTGCTTTTGCAAAAGCAATTGTCCATTCCATTTTTTGTTCAAGTGATACTTCTTCTTTTTTAATTTTTCCAAATGTTGAACGAATCGGATCTCTTCTATTATCCTGACGCTTAAGAACCTGCTGGAAAATATCATTAAGCTTATTAAGAGTTAAATCCGCCATCAATTCTTCTAAATCAACTGGCTGCTGATACTTAAGCACTTCGTCAGGGATAGTAGGTTCTTTATAGAAAACTAAGCTTGCATCAAGCTGACGATCTCTAAGCTGATAAGATATTGTCTTATACATCTTATATTCGAGCAACTGCTGAACAAGCTCTGCTCTTGGATCCTCTGGCTCTTCGCCATCCTCTTCTTTTTCTTCCTGAGGAAGTAACATACGGCTCTTAATATCTAAAAGTGTAGTGGCCATAAGAAGAAACTCAGACATAACATCTAAGTTGCTATTATCCATAGCACGAACATATTCCATATATTGATCAGTAATCTCAACAATAGGAATATCATAAATATCTACTTTATTTTTATCAATCAGGTGAAGTAATAAGTCCAGTGGACCTTCAAAAACCTGAAGCTTAACATTCATCTCCATAAGATGATTTTCTCCCATAAAAATAGACTCATACCAAAGGTATGAGTCTATTATATTTGACTATATTGTATGTGTCAATACGAATAACCACTATATATAGTTGTCAGATAATTTTACATTGCTTCCAGTGTTTTACGAATTTCGATGATAAAATCTCTTGAATTAAGGACTGTTGGCTTCTCAATCGAAGTGATAAGAGCTAAATCCTTTGTCATCTTTCCATCCTCGATAGTCTTTATGCAGGCCTTTTCAAGCTTATCAGCAAATATACAAAGCTCTGGAATGTTATCAAGTTCTCCACGTTTTCTAAGAGCGCCTGTCCAAGCAAAGATTGTTGCTACGGAGTTTGTAGAAGTCTCCTCACCCTTAAGGTGCTTGTAGTAGTGACGCTGAACTGTTCCGTGAGCAGCCTCATATTCATAGTAACCTGCAGGGCTAACAAGAACAGAAGTCATCATAGCAAGTGAACCAAATGCAGATGAAATCATATCACTCATAACATCTCCGTCGTAGTTCTTGCATGCCCAGATGAATCCCCCCTCTGATTTCATAACACGAGCTACAGCATCATCGATAAGTGTGTAGAAATATTCAATACCTGCAGCATCAAAAGCAGCCTTGTATTCCTTATCGAAAATCTCTTGGAATACATCCTTGAATGTATGGTCATACTTCTTAGAAATAGTATCCTTTGTAGCAAACCATAAATCCTGCTTTGTATCTAAAGCATATTTAAAACAGCTATGAGCAAAGCTTTCGATTGAATCGTTAAGATTGTGCTGACCCTGAACTACACCTGGTCCGTTAAATGTATGAACAAGTGCACGTTCTTCCTTACCATCCTCTGATGTATAAACAAGCTCAACTTTACCAGCAGCAGGAATAACCATCTCTGTATTCTTGTAAACATCACCATAAGCATGACGGGCAATTGTAATAGGCTTCTTCCATGATTTAACGTTTGGGTCAATTCCTTTTACAACGATAGGAGCACGGAAAACTGTACCATCAAGGATTGCACGAATTGTTCCATTTGGACTCTTCCACATTTCCTTAAGATTATACTCCGTCATGCGAGCTGCATTAGGAGTGATTGTGGCACACTTAACAGCAACACCATATTTTTTTGTAGCCTCAGCAGATTCTACAGTTACCTTATCATCTGTCTCATTTCTGTGCTCAAGACCAAGGTCATAGTACTCAGTCTTTAAATCAATGAAAGGAAGAAGCAACTCATCCTTAATCATCTGCCAGAGGATGCGTGTCATCTCGTCGCCGTCCATCTCAACTAGAGGTGTTGTCATTTGAATTTTGCTCATAACGTATTCTCCTTATCTTATAACTTTATAGAATAAGCCTGCCGCTTTGGCAGGCTTAAGCATTATTTAACTACAAGGTTAACAATCTTGTTAGGTACATAGATTTCTTTAACGAGGTTCTTACCCTCAATTGCTGAAGCAACTGATGAATCAGCCTTAGCAATTGAAAGAGCCTCATCCTTCTCGCATCCGTTAGGAATCTTGATTGTAGCCTTAAGCTTACCATTTACCTGAACAGCGATTTCGATAGTAGATTCTACAATCTTAGCTGAATCAAACTCTGGCCACTGTGAAAGTGAACAGTATCCTTCACCGCCAAGCTCAGCATACATCTCTTCGCAAAGATGTGGAGCAAATGGGCAAAGAATCTTAACAAGTAATACAAGATTATCCTTTGTAATATGTCCCTCTGCAACGATATCATTGAGAAGTCCCATCATAGCTGCAATAGCAGTGTTGTACTTCATAGCCTCGATATCTTCAGAAACCTTTTTAATTGTCTTATGAATTCCTGTCTCAATTGATTCGCTGTTAGCCTCATCAGTAACAATATCTGTAAGACCAGCAAATCTCTCAAGGAATCTCTTACATCCACGAACAGATGCATCTGACCATGGAGCAGCTGCGCCGTAATCACCCATGAATAATACGTAAGTACGAAGTGTATCTGCACCGTATGCATCTACAATATCAAGTGGATCAATAACATTACCACGAGACTTAGACATCTTCTGTCCATCTTCGCCAAGGATCATACCCTGTGCGCTTCTCTTCTTGTATGGCTCTGGAGTATTAACTACGCCAAGATCATAAAGGAAGTGATGCCAGAATCTTGAATAAATCAAGTGACGTGTAACGTGCTCCATACCACCGTTGTACCAATCTACAGGCATCCAGTAGTTGAGCTTGTCCATAGCTGCAAACTCGTTGTCATTGTGTGGATCGATGTAACGTAAGAAGTACCATGAAGAACCAGCCCACTGAGGCATAGTATCAGTCTCTCTCTTAGCATCGCCGCCACACTTAGGACACTTGCAATTTACAAAGCTGTCAATCTTAGCAAGTGGTGACTCTCCGTCTGTACCTGGCTCAAAGTTCTCAAGTACAGGAAGCTTAAGTGGAAGCTCCTCAAATGGAACAGCTACATCACCACATGTAGGACAGTGAACGATTGGAATAGGCTCGCCCCAGTAACGCTGTCTGTTGAATGCCCAGTCCTTCATTTTGAACTGAACTCCAGCCTTTCCACAACCAAGCTTTTCAAGCTCCTGAATCATTCTATCGATTGAGTCCTTCTTATTGTTAAGACCGTTAAGGAACTCAGAGTTAATCATGTTACCTTCGCCTGTGTAAGCTTCCTTAGTAACATCTCCGCCCTCGATAACAGGGATAATATCAATACCGAACTTTATAGCGAAATCCCAGTCACGCTGATCGTGAGCAGGAACAGCCATAATAGCACCAGTACCATAACCCATCATTACATAATCAGAAATGAACACTGGAATCTTCTTTCCTGTGATAGGGTTGATTGCATCAAAGCCTTCAACTCTAACACCAGTCTTGTCCTTAGAAACAAGCTGTGTACGCTCAAACTCAGACTTCTTCTGGCACTCAGCTCTGTAAGCTAAGATGGCGTCCATGTTAGAAATCTTGTCTGCATATTTATCAATATATGGATGCTCTGGAGCAATAACCATAAATGTAACACCGCAAAGTGTGTCTGGACGTGTTGTGTAAATCTCCAGCTTATCTTCGATTCCCTCAAGAGTGAAATTTACGAATGCACCCTTTGACTTACCAATCCAGTTAACCTGCTGCTGCTTGATGTTCTCAGGGAAATCTACTTCATCAAGTCCCTGAAGAAGCTTGTCAGCATATTCTGTAATACGAAGGTACCAAACGTCCTTTTCCTTCTGGATTACATCGCTGTCACAGATATCGCACTTGCCACCCTGTGAATCCTCATTTGAAAGAACTACCTTACAATGTGGGCAGTAGTTTACAAGAGTCTTATCTCTGAATACAAGACCCTTTTCAAACATCTTAAGGAAAATCCACTGTGTCCACTTGTAGTAATCCTCCTGAGTAGTATCGATTGTACGACTATAGTCAAAAGAAAAACCTACACTTGAAAGCTGTGTTGTGAATTTCTTAATATTTTCATCTGTAATTTTTCTAGGATGTGTATTTGTCTTGATAGCGTAATTTTCAGTTGGAAGACCAAATGCATCGAATCCGATAGGGAATAATACATTATAGCCCTGCATTCTACGCTTTCTAGAAACTACTTCTACTGAAGAATAAGCCTTGATATGTCCAACGTGCATTCCTGCTCCTGATGG
>JAFYYE010000369.1 GCA_017557715.1 Pseudobutyrivibrio sp. | reverse complement strand
GACATACCTACTTCGTAGACATCAGGGAAGCACATGGCAAATCTGATGTCTACATCAGCAGGATTCTTTTTTACACTATTAAATTCGTTTCCGATATAACGTGCAGGCTTATCAATCTGCATCAAAATATCGTCTGATAATGCGAGTTTTTTCATAAAATAAAATTATCTTTGAGCGAGCTCAGAGGTAATATCTTCCCAAGTAACACCTTTTTCAACCATAAGAACCATCATGTGATACAGGAAATCTGAAATCTCATATTTGGTTTCTTCAGAATCAGGATTCTTAGCAGCGATAACAATTTCTGTTGCTTCTTCACCAACTTTTTTAAGGATTTTATCCAAGCCTTTATCGAAAAGATAATTTGTGTAAGAACCTTCTTTTGGGTTTTTCTTACGATCAGCTATAACAGAATAAACATCCTCAAATACCTTTAGTGGATTTCGCTCAATATACTCCTTCTTTACTATCTCATTGTGGAAGCAGCTTGGAGCACCAGTGTGGCAAGCAACTCCTACTTGAGAAACTTTCGCCAAAATAGTATCAAAATCACAGTCCGCAGTCAATGACTTGACAAACTGGAAGTGACCACTTGTCTCGCCCTTTACCCAAAGAGACTGACGAGAACGGGAATAATATGTCATTTTTCCAGTACGTATTGTAGTATTAAAGGATTCTTCATTCATATATGCAAGCATAAGAACCTCGCCTGTTTGGAAATCCTGTACTACAGCTGGAACGAGACCGTGTGTGTTTGGTTTTAAATCTGCCCAGGTAAGCTTTGGCTCGAAATTATCCATTTTGATGCCTAAATCGGAAAGCTCACTCTTCATCTGCATGATATTAAAATTAGTATCATTTATAAACTGACCAGATATTCCTCTAATTTGATCTGATTTTAATATTTTAATAACTTCATCAAGGTTATAATTATCGACCTGAGCAATATATGGAATGTTTGTAATATTTTCGAGACCTTCTAAAAGTGAAGAATTCATAATTAGAAGCTCGTGGATATTCTCTGGAAGAAAATCCTTGGTCTTAAACAAGAAATCTACCGTACAGAGACTAACAAGCATTTTTTGTGCGCCAAATCTTGCGCTGGCTTCTTTGATTAAATCAATAGTCTCAGGCTTTGAGCCATTAAGAATAACCTCTACGCATCCAGCATAAAGAAGTTTTTTTACATCCTCAAGACGTTTGATATTTCCACCGCCTGCTGTCTTTACCTGTACATTACGATTAATCTCTCGGATGGCAAGAATGTTTTTGTCATGCTCTTCATCATCGGTGGATAAATCATAACAAATAATTTTATCGATACCGCTGTCATCATATACTGATGCCAGTTCTAATACATCTTTTTTTACATCAAGCTCAGTAGGGCTTTTTACTGCCATACCATCTTTAATATAAATAGTGGCAACTATGTTTTTGTGTTCCATGTCAAGTCCTGCTCCTTTAAATTAAATTGAACCCTTTGTAGTCATAGTGGAATTATTAAGTCTTGGGTCAATAGTTGTGGCCTCATCCAAAGCTTTAGCAAATGCTTTAAACATTGCCTCACACATGTGATGTGAATTTCCTGGTGTAAGAACTTTTATATGTAAATTCATTCCTGCAGAATATGAAATAGCATAGAAAAATTCTTTTACCATTTCAGTATCCATATATCCTATTTTTTCTGTTGGAAATTCTGCTTCAAAAGATAAGTATGGTCTGTTACATAAATCCACTGCAACAAGCACTAATGTCTCATCCATTGGAAGAATGCAGCTTCCATATCTCTTAATCCCAAGCTTACCCCCGCAGGCTTTTTTGATTGCATTGCCAAGCACGATTCCTGTATCCTCAATAGTGTGGTGGCAATCAACCTGTAAATCCCCCTTTATTGATGCCGATAGATCAAAAAGGCCGTGTCTTGTAAAAGCATCAAGCATGTGGTCAAAAAAACCGACACCTGAACTAACCTGACACTCACCTGAACCATCTATCGAAAAATCGATAGTGATATCTGTCTCTTTTGTTTTTCTGGCAACCTTTGCCCTGCGTTCTTCTGACATAATTTCACCTAATTATTTATAATTCCCACGCCTTTAATTATACCGAAAATACGAATTTAATTAAAGGATGGTAAACTACACAAAATGTGTAATTAATTTTATATATATTTCCCTTTTTATTTTTTTAAATATCTTCAAATCGTACTTTAATCGAGTTTGCGTGTGCTGTAAGCTGCTCGTTGTTTGCAAACTTTACAATGTCAGGATATACCGCTTCAAGAGCCTCCTTTGAATATGAAATAATACTAGATTTCTTGATAAAATCATCCACTGAAAGAGGCGAGAAAAATCTGGCTGTTCCATTGGTTGGAAGTACATGATTTGGTCCTGCAAAATAGTCTCCAAGTGGCTCTGAAGAATATTGACCAAGGAAAATTGCTCCAGCATTTTTAACATAAGTCATAGTCTCAAAAGGGTTAGCTGTTACAATTTCTAAGTGCTCAGATGCAATTGCATTTACGCAGTCAACAGCATCCTTCATATTGTCTGCAACAAGTAAATATCCAAAGTTATCAAGTGATTTCTGAATAATTTCTTTTCTAGAAAGTATATTTACAAATCTCTCTATTTCCTTTTCAACTTCATCTGCAAGCTTTTCTGAAGTAGTAACTAAAATCGCAGATGCAAGCTCATCATGCTCTGCCTGAGATAATAAATCGGCGGCTACATATGTAGGATTAGCTGTCTCATCCGCAAGTACTAAAATCTCTGAAGGACCAGCAATAGAATCAATTGAAACATAACCAAATACAGCTTTCTTGGCAAGGGCTACAAAAATATTTCCTGGACCAACAATCTTATCAGCTTTTGAGATTGACTTTGTGCCAAAAGCCATAGCGGCAATAGCCTGAGCGCCACCGCATTTATAAATCACGTCGACTCCTGCTTCATTAGCGGCCACAAGAGTGCTAGGATTTACTTTTCCATTTTTGTCGCATGGGGTTGTCATATAAATAGTTCCGACACCTGCAACTTTGGCAGGCATTACGTTCATCAATACAGATGATGGATAAACTGCTTTTCCTCCTGGTACATAAACGCCAACCTTAGCAAGGGGTGTCACCTTCTGACCAAGAATAATTCCCTCCTCAGAAGAAAACCAGCTATTCTGCTTTTGTTTGGCATGATATTTTTCGATGTTTACAAGAGCTTTACGGATAACATCAACAAGCTCCTGTGGAACTAGATTATAGGCCTCTTCAATTTCATTTTTTGTAACAACAATATTATTTTCATTTATATCCGCACCATCAAACTTTTTCGTATAAGCGAATATTGCTTCATCGCCTTTTTCTCTAACGCTATTTACAATTTCATTAACCGTAGATTCATACTCTGTGTACTGGTTTGGGCTACGTTTAAGAAGTGTCTCTAAAATATTATCTATAGTATTTGCTGTAAGCCTAAGCTTTCTCATTTTCAAGTGCCCCCTTCAGATTTTCAATAAGCTCTGTAATTCTTTCATATTCCATCTTCATGGACACCTGATTTACTACCATTCTGGCTGAAAGTGGACAAACCTCTTCAAGAACAACAAGTCCGTTTTCTCTAAGAGTAGAACCTGTTTCAACAATGTCCACAATAACCTCTGAAAGGCCAACAATAGGTGCTAATTCGATAGAACCATTTAATTTAATAATCTCTACTGTCTGATTCTTAGTATTGTAAAAATGATCCTTAGCAATACGAGGATATTTGCTGGCAACACGAATAAGTTCATGATGCTTCAACAACTCAGCAGCGTCTGCTGGTCCACAGACACACATTCTGCACTTTCCAAAGCCAAGGTCCAAAACCTCATAAATATTTCGGTTCTCTTCAAGTATAGTGTCTTCTCCAACAACTCCTATATCTGCTGCTCCATACTCAACATATGTAGGTACATCAGGCCCTTTTGCTAGGAAGAATTTCAGTTTTAATTCTTCGTTTGTGAAGATAAGCTTTCTTGTATCAGGGTCTTTCATCTCCTCACAGGTGATACCGATACTTTCAAATAAAGCAAGTGTTTGTTTTGCAAGTCGTCCCTTTCCAAGGGCAAATGTTAAATATCTATCGCTCATATTATTGTCTCTCCAATGCTAACATCAGCTGGTCAACGGTAATTGCAAAGCCAATAGCAGGTGAATCTTTGCCAAATAGGCTAAGCAGTGAGTCATATCTGCCACCTTTAACAAGTGGCTCACCAACTCCGTAGGAATAACCTGTAAAAATAATTCCAGTGTAATATTTGTACTCAGAAATCATTCCAAGCTCAAATGAAATGAAATCCATCACCTTATTCTTGTTAAGTAAATCATAAAGCTTTGTAAGATACTCTAAAGCATCATAAACCTTCTTATATTTCTTGGCTTTTTCCATATAAGGCTTCCATTCAGAAGGTGAATTTAAAATTTTTCCTGTAAGATCAAACAAATCTATAAGACTCTTTGATACGCCAGCGCTTTCAAGAAGTTCTTTAGCGCCAAAGAAATTCTTATTTGAAATAAGACCTACAAGCTTTTCTTCCATGTCCTCTGAAAGATTAGCTGCATCAATTAGTCCTCTAACAATATCAAAATGACCTACTCCTATTTCAAATTCCTTAAGACCGCTTTCTTGCAATGCGTTAACAACAATAGTAAGAACCTCTGCATCTGCATCTACAGAGCTATCACCAATAAACTCACAGCCTGCCTGTGTACTCTCCTTTAATCGACCCTGAAGGCTATGGTAGTTAATAAATACATTACCTTCGTAAGAGAGCTTAACAGCGCCCTCAATGTCAGAAAAATACATAGCAGCAGCTCTTGCTATAGATGGTGTAATGTCAGGTCTTAATACAAGAGTATTTCCATCTCTGTCAAAGAACTTAAACATTTCATTGGATTCACATGAACCTACTTCTCTTGAAAAAGTATCAAAATACTCAAAGGTAGGTGTGGAAATAGGTGCATAGTTGTATTTTTTAAAACATTTTCTAAGATTATATAAAGTATCAAGTCGACGCTCATATTCACTGTTGTAAATGTCACGGACACCTTCAGGGGTGTGTAAAGTTAAATTTTTCATATTTTTTCACCTCATCGGTTTTAATTCACTTTAGTCTGCTAATGTAATAAAGTAACAATATCAAAAAACAGCCACAAAGTCAACCTTTGCGACTGCTCAAATCAATATTAATCATATCAAGGTACGGAACCAGAAGGTTTGGTTTTGTTTCAAAGAAG
>JAFYYE010000034.1 GCA_017557715.1 Pseudobutyrivibrio sp. | reverse complement strand
GGAGCCGGGAAGAATTCAAAGGATTATCAGCACTGTGAAGTGCCTGATTCAGTTGTAAAATCATATTACTAAACGAAAAAGGACCCTCGGGTGGCTGAAGCCCAAGGGTCCTTTTTCTTGCATATCCTATAAAATGAACATGCAGATATAGGGAGAAAATATATGATCGGTCCGAATGACCTGGTAATAAACTAATTAAATAAAACAACATATATTGCAAAGCAGATTCAGAATAATCATGCTGGCGCACCAGCGAACGACGCCAGTGTAAGGTCTGGTATATCCATAGGATGTGCCACGATATTCATACCAGCTACTGTTCCAATCGATGCTTTGCTGAAACTGTCTGTATCTAAAATTGCCAGGCTCTAGGGCAATGGCACGTGAGATGAATTCTCTGGCGTCATTGATATTGCCTAGGCCTTGGGATGCTACTGCTGCGAAGAAGTACCACTGACCATTTCGATTTTCATCAGGGATGGAATAGAGCACATTCATTGCCGCAGCAAACTGTCTGGCGTTTATATAATTTGCAGCTGCCTGCATTTCCATAGAAGCCTGAGTGTAAGAGTAGTTCTGCTGGTATCCGCCAGAATAGCCATAGGTGCTGCCTCCGTAGCTTCCAAAGGATGGCCCGCCATTTTGGCGTTCATCCATTATGCGATTGTATGCCTGCTGAATCTCTTTAAATTTTTCTTCAGCTGCAGCTTTATTAGGATTATTTATATTTGCATCAGGGTGGTACTTTCTACTGAGACTTCTGTAGGCCTTTTTGATTTCATCATCTGAGGCGTCTCTGGTAACACCCAAAACCCTGTAGGGATCTGTCATTACTATTTCTCCTTACAAGTAGTATCTTTTTTCTTTCCTTTAAGCTGAAGATATTCGTATCTGGTCCAAACACCTGAGTAAATAATATTTCTAAGAATATCCACATTTTCTACTATAGGAAGTCTCTCGAAAGATTTGGCACATTCTGCCATAAGTGAAGTAAGATTAATCTTAACAAAGCACTCAAATTCCTTTGGAGATTCTTTTTTTAGAAATATGAGAGGATTGTAGCTTCCTCTTTTTTCATCTTTTTTTATATCATCATAGGCATCGATTATATAAATGAATTTGCCCATGTAATATCCCATACAATGTAAGGTCTGCCCCCAGGAGTCCTGCTTCCAATTAAATAGTTCACCAAGCATTTCTCCAGTATAGCTGGAAACGACATCAATATTTGTTTCTCGATTTTTCTCGGCAATAGAAAGCTTTTTGATATATTTTTCAACAGCTAATGTTTGTCTAGGGTATAAATCTTTTATTTTATCGTAATCTTTTTTTAATGAATGGGCTGCCATTCCTGAAAGTTTGGAGCCATCATCTGCATAGTTATCCAAAAGGCTGTGATAGGACAAAATGATATCCATAGCAGCTGCGTATTCGATTGCTTCACTGGAGAAGCCATGCTTTTTCTTGGCAGGATGAATCATACATCTGAAATCTTCCTGGTTGATTTCTGGTTCGTAAAGACTTTGAAGCAGAATAGCTAAAAAGCACAAATCAAAATTCAAAAGCATTTGTCCTTTGAAACCCGCTACTTTGCCAAGCTGACGACACAGGCCACAGTAGAAGCTTTGATATATTCGCTTGTCCTCAGAGGACAGCTGGCTTCGATTTGCATTGATATATCCAAACAATTGCTACACCTTCTTAATAAACTGAGTGTGACATTTACTACAAGTGACCTGAATCTTGCCTCTGCCACGTGGGGCACGAAGCTTTTGCTTACAGCTGGGACACTTAAATATCGCGTAGGTTTTTCTTTGGTTCCAGTTGTATTTCATTCTGGCAGTGCGATTCTTTATATTAGGAATGAGTCTTGAAAAGAAGGCTCTAATCTTAACAGTTTTAGAAAGAAATAGCTGATTCTCTGTGTAGCGCTTTTGATAATTTTTGGAAAACATTCTCCAAACGCTATACAAAAGACAAGCCATAGCAAGCAAATATGCTATATTGGAATGAGTAATCATGGTGACAAGCATCAGTATCAATGCTATCCATGTAAAGGTACGTCCCAGGGCATCGACACCTGTACGTCCTGCAAAAAACTGAGCTAATTTATATCTAAAATTGTTCATTGAGCATCCTCCTCAACAACTAGCTTATCTGCACTTTAAAGGTTTAGACATTTACCGTCAACAGTTTCAGAAACTATTTAATAAAAGTTTAATAAATGCTTTAGAAAACTTGAATAAAGATAGACGTTAGTGTAAACTAACCTTAGTTAAGTTAGTTGCACAGAAGTTGAAAGTGTGGTACTCTAGTTAGGAGTGGATTGTGCGCAATCAATTCACAAGGTTCCAGATAAGTAGGAGGTTTAGTTTTGAGAACATTTGTAAATGAATCTTCAGAGAACTATTTAGAGACAATTCTTGTACTTAGTAAGAAATTACCAGTTGTTCGTTCTGTAGATATTGCTAACGAATTGAATTTTAAAAAGTCATCAGTTAGTATTGCTATGAAGAATCTTCGCGAGAAGAATCATATTACAGTTACTGATGCAGGATATATTTACCTTACAGATGAGGGAAAGGAAATCGCTGAAATGATTTACGAGCGTCACGAGCTCATCACTGACATATTAGTGAAGCTTGGTGTTGATGAGGAGATTGCTTCAGAGGATGCCTGCCGTATCGAGCACGTTATCAGTAAGGAAAGCTTCAAGGCCGTTAGAGATTACGCCAAGGACAAGATTCTTAAGTAAAACTAATAGTTACCAGCCCAGCAGCATCGGGCTGGCTTTTTATGAATGTAGGTGCATAATGGATATTTCAGTAAACAGCGTAGAGCAAAGAGATTTAATAGTTCAGCAGCTTCGAGAAGCAGGCTGCCGCATTACAAAGCAGCGTCTGGTGGTATTGGATATTATTCTTAATTCAGATCCATCCTGTGTAAAGGAAATCTACCGAGAGGCTATAAAAATTGATAAAAACATAGGTACAGCTACAGTTTACAGAATGGTAAATACACTTGAGGAGATTGGCGTACTTAATCGCAAAAATATGTATCAGGTAGATTGCAGCACCTGTGATAACAGATGCCCAGATGATGATTGCGACAGCAATTGCATGGGTAGCTGTTCAGAGTGCGAGACACGTGTAGTTGTTACCCTTGATGATGACACAAAGCTGGTACTTTCAAGGGACGAATTATCTCAGCTTTTGGAGGCTGGTCTACACGCTACAGGTCGTGTGGATAATTCACATAAAATAAGTAGGCTAGCAATGTAGTAAACCTTGCGTAGTAATAAAATCTGATGTATTATTAAAGGGCTGTTTAGCGTTAGCTAGACAGCCTATGTTGTTTAATAGAAGAGGAGATATATCATGACTCAGTCACGTACACACAACTGTAATGAGCTCCGTCTTGCAGATGCAGGAAAAGAAGTTACATTAGTTGGTTGGTTCGAAAACATCAGAAAGGTGTCTAAAAATCTTGGTTTCCTTATCCTTCGTGATTTTTATGGCACTACACAGATAGTTGTTGAAACAGAGGAGATGATGGCTGTCATCGATTCTGTAAATAAGGAATCTACAATTTCAGTTACAGGTACAGTTCGCGAGCGTTCATCTAAGAACACAGAGCTTCCTACAGGTGAGATTGAGGTTGTTCCTTCAAAAATCGAGATTCTTGGAAAGTGTACTCACAACGAGCTTCCATTCGAGATCAATCGTTCAAAGGAAGCAGATGAGAATACACGTCTTAAATATCGTTATCTTGATCTTCGTAACCCAGAGGTTAAGAGCAAGATTATCCTTCGTAGCAAAATCGTAGCAGAGCTTCGTGCTTCTATGATTGCTCACGATTTCATGGAGATTACTACTCCAATCCTTACATGTTCATCACCTGAGGGTGCTCGTGATTACCTTGTACCAGCTCGTAATCACCCAGGAAAGTTCTATGCACTTCCACAGGCACCACAGCAGTTCAAGCAGATTCTCATGGCATCTGGTTTCGACAGATATTTCCAGATTGCTCCATGTTTCCGTGATGAGGATGCTCGTGCAGATCGTTCTCCAGGAGAGTTCTATCAGCTTGATATGGAGATGGCATTTGCATCTCAGGAAGATGTCTTCGCAGTTATCGAGGATGTACTTCCACCAATCTTTGCTAAGTACGGCGTATATAATTCAGCTTCTACAGCTCCATTTGTACGCATCCCATATCTCGAGTCTATGGATAAGTACGGTTCAGATAAGCCAGATCTTCGTATCGACCTTGTTCTTCAGGACGCTACAGAGGTTATGGCTGATTGTGGATTCGGTCCATTCGAGGGCAATGTAGTTAAGGCTATCGTTGTTGACAACTTCACAGCTACACGTAAGCAGATTGATGCTATGATTGCTGAGGTAGAAGTTGCTACAGCTCAGAAGACATATTGGTTCAAGCTTGATGAGAACGGCGAAATCGTTGGTGGTATCGCTAAGTTCCTTCAGGAGCGTAAGCAGGCAGTCATCGATGCTCTTGGTCTTAAGCCAGGTGATTTCGTTGGTCTTGCAGCAGGTCCACTTCTTGTTGCTCAGAAG
>JAFYYE010000368.1 GCA_017557715.1 Pseudobutyrivibrio sp. | reverse complement strand
ATTAGAAATGTTTCCAAGTGTAGAGCCGCCTGCCACATCAGAACGATTTACAAATGTCTGGAATGGCACCTTTGCCTTCTTACAAATTTCTGAGAAAATACCGAAAGCCAAGCCATCTGTCATGTACTTCTGATTTGCATTGAACTTGATAACAACGCCTTCGTTCATGTAAACCTTGTTTGTAGGATCGCTCTTCTCAGCATAGTTTGGATGAAGTGCGTGAGCATTATCTGCAGATACCATGAATGAATTTGCAATAGCCTCTAAAAGCTTTGAATTATTTCCGTTCATTGCTTCGTTTATACGAACTAAAGTATCGTAAAGGAATGTAGAATCTGCACCCTGCTTTGTGCCACTACCGACTTCCTCGTTGTCGAATGTCACATGAATTTGAACAGAAGAATCTGTATTCTTTGCACCGATAAGTCCCATCATTGAGCTGTAGGAACACTGTAAATCATCGAGACGACCAATCGAAATGAATTCATCCTTTGCGCCCCAGACACGACCAGCATCTCTGTTATATAAGAATAAATCAGAACCAACAATATCTTCTGCCTTCACTGAAAGAGACTCAGCAACAAGCTCCTTAAGGTTGAACTTTTCATCCATTGAAATAAGAGGGAGTAAATCCTTCTGCGCATTATACTTATAGCCATCGTTCGCCTCACGATTCATGTGGATAGCAAGTGATGGAAGCATGCACAAATCTCTGTCTAAATTAACAAGCTTGATCTCAATGCCCTTGTTAGTTCTTACAATTGCACGACCTGCGATAGAAAGTGGTCTGTCAAACCAAGGTGCCATAAGCATTCCACCATAACGCTCTGTGTTGAGCTTTACATAATGGCCTTCCTTCATTTCTGGCATTTCTTTGATTCTAAATGTTGGCGAATCGCTGTGAGATGCCATAATCATGAAGCTCTTGTACTCTTTCTTAGGCATTCTAAATGCAAGAATAGATGAACCATTTCTTGTAACAAAATAGTTGCCACCAAGCTTAAGCTTCCATGCATTTGCCTCTGTAAGCTCCTGGAAGCCCGCATCTAAAAACACCTGGCGCTGATTAGCAACCACATGAAACTGTGATGGACTCTTTTCTATAAAATCAAATAAACCCTTTACCGTCTTATTCATTTTTTCTTTCCTTCTTTCTTGACTGAATATCCAAATGTGCCCTGAGGCTTTGTCAGTCCATAATAAGTGCCATGGCTGTATGACATAAGTCTGGCCTTCTCCAAATCAAACTTACCTGTTTCATCCATGTAGGCTTCGTCTGCATGGACACAAAGAACATCTGCCACAAACATAGTATGGCTGCCATATTCATGCACCTCACGAACCTTACATTCGATGTTGACTGGAGACTCAACAATCAGTGGAACATTGATTTCATCGGCTTCTTCCTTATGAAGACCGCATTTTTCAAATTTGTCCACATCTCTGCCAGAGGTGACGCCACAATAATCTGTAGCAAATGAAATATCCTCTGTTGTAAGGTTTATGGCAAACTCTCCTGTCTCCATAATCATAGGATATGAATATCTGCTAGGTCTTACTGAAATGTAGGCCATAGGCGGATTTGTGCAAACTGTACCTGTCCAGGCTACAGTCAGAACATTGTCCTTTCCGTCCTTTCCTCTACATGTGACCATCACTGCTGGAAGTGGATAAACCATATTTCCTGGCTTCCATCTTTGCTTTGCCATAGGCACCTCCTAAACGCTTTAAATCTATATCAATATACCCTAATTTTTGCCTAAAAAAAAGTACCCAGCCGAGAAACTGGATACTTTGAAATCAATATTTACTTTTCAAAGGCTCTCGGGTAATAAAATCGATAACATTTGATTTCTCCTGAAGATTTTTTTCAATCTCTTCCTTTATCTTGGCCTTTTTCTCCTCAAGAGATTTCTTAATCTCTTCAGTAATCTCCCCGTTTCTGTACATAGCGCAATGCGGATAACCAAACATTCACAACCCCTCCTTTTTTATTTACTCATTCATCATCTCTGAAAAAGTACCCATGTAGACATTTCCTTTGCCTAAAAGGAATCCCAAATCATCCATAAATGCCTTTGTCTTTGGATCCTGATCAAATCCCCTGTCCTTCAACTCCTGAAGGAACTTTTCACCAAGTGGTGAATCGATAATGTAGTCTTCATCAAGCTCTGGTTCGTCAAAGCTTCGATTCTTGACATATTCTCCCCTAAAAACCTTATATTCTGCAGCCTTAACACCATCATACTTCATCTCATCGCGCTCGATGATTCGAATGCATTCCAGCATATCCTCGGCATCGTTAAGTGCGTTGTGAGCTACATAACCGCCCAGCCCACAAATAGTCTTCATATCTGCCAAAGAAAGATTAGCATCTAATCCTCCTGTGACATCGAGGCTCACATCCTTTTGAATATTTTCAAATGTACTAATAAATTTCGCTACGCTTCTCTTCAGTGGCTTTTCAAGATTTCTGGATTCGAAATCTCTTTGGAAATTATTTTTATCTCCACCCCAGACGCAAATCTTACCCACCTGCCATTTTTTAATGAGTCCAATAAGTGCTGTCATAACCTCCTCATAACTAGGAGCAAATTCAAGTTCTTCATTGGTAAGTCCTGTCAGCTCAGTAATAAGAGGTGGTAGCTTGTGTCCTCTTGTAAGCTGTACTGTTGAATAAAATCTATCAAGCTCCTCATGAGCCTCGTTTGTAATGACCACGCCAATAGAAATTACATCCTCAATACTGCTTCTTTTAAATCTGGCGCTAAGATATTCTGCATCCAAAAATGCCTGATTTTTTCCTTTGAAGCCCTGAGGCGCAGTCTGGCTTGGCCCTTTAGCTTTAGTTACTTTCTTTGTGGTGCTTGTACTCAAAAATTTACCGCCCTTCTTTGTTCTTGCGTTTCACATTATACATCTGTTCATCCGCAAGACCAATAATCTCTTCCAAATCTAATTCCTCATGGAAGATTGTTTCGTATACGCCAAGACTGGCAGAAATGGTGTATTCCAGCCTTTCGCTTTCTTCTTCTAATTCTTTTTCAATATCATCGATAATTGTCCTGCTGTCACACTCTCCAAGCACAAAACTAAACATCTCATCTCCACCGAATCTGACACTTAGTGCACTGGCTGGGCAGGCATCAGTAATAGCCTTCGCAACTGTCGCAATGGCATGGTCTCCTGCCCCGTGACCGCAATTATCATTTATAGCCTTTAGGCCATTTAAATCAGCCATAATTACAGTAAGTGGCTGACCGTTATTTTCCTCGTCTTCCTTAAGTTCTTCAAACTGCGCAAGAAAAGCCATTCTATTATAAAGGCCAGTGAGAGCATCCTTCTGATACATCCTTCTGATCTTATCACGAAGATATTTCTGATATTTCATGGAAACAAATCCACCAATTCCCATGCCCATACTGTTTGTCAGACTTGGCATCTTCGCATAGTCGATAATATCAAAACGTGGATAAGAATAGCAGATAAATCCTGGGGATTTACCCATATATTCAAGGGCATTAAAAATCAACGGATAGCCCTTTTCTAAAATCTCATCCAAATGAGGAACTATAACCTCAGGGTCGTATGGAACAATCTTATCCTCATCAGCATAAGCATCAAAAATAACACTCTTTTTCCCACTTGGTATATCTTCAACAAAATAATTACATTCCAAATTAAAGCACGAATTCTCCACAACAATACATGTGTGAGCTGTCAATGGATTTCTAAGATAGTGGAGACACTCATCCAATGACTGACCTCCCATGATTCTGGAAGTGACATTCTGCATAATATGGATATCATCCTGGTGATGATAGAATCTGTTGTTGAGACCCTGAACTGCAATCAGCAAATCCAGATTGCATCTTGGGCAGCCACAAGATTCGTTTGCCACAAAGGATGGTGAAATCCATTTTTTGATTATCTCTTTATTGCCATCCTTAAGAAGTGTGCTAACCACCTCTGAAATAGCATCCGCAAGCATATGGCTGTCACACATAGCTGTGGTAATACCTGGGGCAGACCAGAAGGCCTCATCAATTCCATCAAATCCTGAAACTATGACCTCTTCTGGAATCTTAACGCCCGCTGCCTGGAAAACATCACAGACATTTATCGCCATAATATCGTTGGCACAGATAACCGCCTCTGGCAATTTATCCCGCTTTAACAGTTCATCAGCTGCAGCTCTTGCAGGCACTGACCAGAAATCTCCATAGCTAAGCATACTGTCATCAAATGCAATACCATTATCTGCCAGTACTTTCTTAAACACTTTGATTCTTGCATTTGAGAATTCACTGGTTCTTTTGCCAGCCATAAAATGAGGACGTCTAACCTTGTGCTCCTCAATAATATGCCTGACTACTGCCTCGAATCCCTTTTCATAGTCATAATTAACTGACGATACACCTTCGTATTCGCCATCTATAATCACAGATGGTACATTATGCTCATTTGCCTTATCAATAATTGACTGTACCAATTCTGGACATTTAAGTTTTTCATCCATTATTATCAGAACATCAGCCTTATCATAGGGAACCAGATTAAAAACTGATGTCTCAGCAAGATTGTCCCCACTATTTCCAATCTCACTATTAATGGCATAAATAAACAGACAGCAATTGTTCTTTTTTAGCTGTGTATTTAAGTCCTCTACAAAACTAAATACCTGCGCGTTATATACGCAATAAGTGCACAAAACAACTAGCTTTTTCCCGTTAATCATAAATTAGTCTCCCGTTGTAAAATACCTCACACTCCTGTGTTTATTTTACATTATCTTTATGTATTTTTTGTAGTCATTTTTTTCAAAAAAATAGTAAAAAAGAAGTGCTCTCCATTTGTAGGAAAGCACCTCATGATTTTTCTTTTATTGTTCCTACTGAAGAAGCGACATAACTCCTTCTGTACTTGTATTAGCCTGTGACAACATAGCCTCTCCAGCCTGTGCAAGAATTCGTCCCTTTGAAATGTTAACCATCTCGCTTGCCATATCGGTATCACGAATTCTGGATTCTGCACTCTGAGTGTTCTCTACTACATTACCAAGGTTCTTAACTGTGTGCTCAAGCCTGTTTTGATATGCACCGAAAACTGAGCGCTGCGCTACTACAAATTTTGCTGCCTCATCAATGAGCCCCATTGCTTCCATTGATGATTTTTCTGTTAGTACATCGATTTTATCAAGACCGATAGTGAAATTTGAAAGGCACTTATAGTTTATGCCCAGCTTCACTGCCATGTCTGCATCAGGTCCTGAGTGAATATTTTTGTTGATGTCCTCGTAGCCTGTAAGCTCTGGTTCGGTGATGTCGATGGATGAGGTTGGGACATCAATTCTATTTAACGAAAAAGATATTGTTCCTTTATCGGCTGAACCTGCTGTGTCACTTCCCTCGTTGTCTGCTCCAGAATTCGAAAAAACATCTACTTGCTTTATGCTTCTGATTTTATCTAGAAAATAATCTGCGCCATCATGTTCAAATCCATTTAAGTTCAAATACATGTAT
>JAFYYE010000367.1 GCA_017557715.1 Pseudobutyrivibrio sp. | reverse complement strand
GATGAAAATGAAAGAACATACCAGATAGATATTGTAGGCGATGAAAGCAAAGTGGAATTAAAGCTGGTAGGTGACATTCCAGAGGATGTAAATAGATTCTGGCTTACATTTAAAACTAATTCTACTGAGCACATATATGGGTGCGGTGAGACCTATTCTGAAATTGATTTGAAGGGTCAAAAGGTAAGAATATGGGTTGCCGAGCACCAAAATGCAAAGCGCATCAGCGATAAAATTATTAGAGAAAAGCTATCAGGAAAGGACATGAATTATAAGCTGTCATTTGAAGAGTATGAGTCCTATTATGCTCAGCCTACATTCACTTCAAGTGATAAATATTATGTTCATGTTGATACCAATAGATACAGTGTATTCGATTTTACGAATCCTGATGAAACGGTAATTTATCTTCAGGAAAGACCACATATATTCATTGAAAGTGCTACCTCTTTTACCGAGCTTTCTAAGAAGCTTTCAGACAGGCTTGGAAGACAGCACAGACTTCCAGACTGGCTTTATGACGGCGGTATTCTTGCCATGCAGGACTGGAAATTTGATGGGGAAGAGACAGCATCCGCCTTTGATGGAGTGGGAAATATCGAAAGGAAGGTAAAGAAGGCAAAGGATGCAGGTGCCGAAGTCATTGGTGTGTGGTGTCAGGACTGGTGTGGATGCAGATGCACAGCCTTTGGCTATCAGGTCATGTGGAACTGGTCCTATGACAGAGACAAATACAAGGAGCTTCCTTCAAAGATAAAAGAATGGAAGGAGCAGGGCTTTAGATTTTTAGGATATATCAATCCATTTCTTGCTATAGAAAAGGAGCTATATAGAGAAGCACATGAAAAGGGCTATCTTGTAAAAAATGATGCGGGCGAGGATTATCTTGTTACTATCACCACATTCCCAGCAGCAATGATTGATTTTACAAATCCAGCAGCCTATGAGTGGTACAAAGACATCATCAAGAAAAATATGATAGGCATTGGAATGTCAGGCTGGATGGCGGATTTTGGAGAGTATTTACCAGAGGATGCTGTTTTATATGATGGAGACGCAAGAGAGCTCCATAACAGATGGCCGGCAATCTGGGCAAAGCTCAATTACGAGGCCATAGAAGAGGAAGGAAAGCTTGACGAGGTATTCTTCTTTACCAGAGCAGGACACACAGGAACAGTGGCCTATTCTACCATGATGTGGACCGGCGATCAGCATGTGGATTTTTCCATTGATGATGGAATTGGCTCAGTAATTCCAGCTCATCTTTCTCTTGCTATGAGTGGCTTTGGAATCAGCCATTCAGATGTGGGTGGCTACACCACCATAGAGCATATGACCCGTTCAAAGGAGCTGATGCTTAGATGGATTGAGCTCAATGCCTTCACACCACTTTTCAGAGGTCACGAGGGCAATCAGCCAGGTAGAAATGTTCAGTTTGATTATGATGATGAAACCTTAAATCACATAGGAAAATATACAGGAATCCATAGAAGATTAAAGCCTTATATAAAGTCTTTAGTGGAGGAGACCGTTACAAATGGCACCCCAGTAATGAGACCTCTTTTTTATCACTATGATGAAAAGCCAGCTTATGTGGAAACCAGCGAATATTTACTTGGTGAAGACCTTCTTGTAGCACCTGTATTAGAAGAAAAGGCTGTGACAAGAAAGGTATATTTGCCAGAGGACAAATGGATTAACGTATATACGAATGAAGAATATGAGGGTGGAACCTATGAGGTGGATGCACCAATTGGAAAGCCACCAGTGTTTGTAAGAAGTGAAAGCACTTTTAAGCAGGAATTAATAAAGGCCATAAATGAGTAAAGGATGGGAGAAGATATGAAGTATTTTTTAGATAGCGCAAAGCTCGATGAGATAGAGGAGGCATATGAGACCTTTGGGATTGACGGAATCACTACCAATCCAAGACATATTCAAAACAGCGGAAAGCCTTTTTTGACAGCAATAAATGATATTGCAAAATGGGTAAAGGATAAGGGTCTTACAGGATACGAAACATTCCCGGTATCAGTAGAAATCAATCCTCATTTGGATGATGTGGATGAGATGATAGCGATGGCAAAGGAAGTGGCTGCCATCAGTCCAAATTTTGTTATAAAGATTCCTAGCACAGAAGCTGGTATCACAGCTGCAAGAAAGCTTGAAAAAGAAGGAATCAGAACTAACGTCACACTGGTGTTTTCTCCATCACAGGCTATTTTGCCAGCGAAGAATGGCTCATTATTTGTATCACCATTCTTAGGCTGGAAGGAGGCAAATGGAGAGGATTGCAGAGCCTATATTGAAGATATTGTAGCTATTTACAAAAACTATGGTTTTTATGGAAAGACACAGATTATCTGTGCTGCCATCCGTTCTGCTAAACAGATTGTAGATTGCGCCAGAGCAGGAGCTGATATTGTGACCTGCGGACTTGATGTTTATAAAGAGACAATCAAGCATCCATACACAAATCAGGGCTTGGAAATATTCTGTGATGCATACGACAATACTGCAAAGTAAAAGATGGAGGATAGTATGAAAATAGGTTTTGTGGGGCTTGGAATCATGGGCGAGCCTATGTGTGAAAATATAGTGGCAAAGCATGATGATGAGGTATATATTTTTAATCCTACTGCTTCAAAAATGGAAAAGCTTAAAGGACTTGGAGCAAAGGCTTGTGAGAGCAATCTTGAGGTAGCTAAAAATGTAGATATTTTTATTTCAATGGTTCCAAAATCAGAGGATTCAAAATCAGTTTATGAGGAGATTCTTCCTACACTTGGACCAGGAAAAATCTGCATAGATATGAGTACTATAGATCCAGCAGTGTCTGTGGAGATTAGCAAAAAGGTAAAAGCCACAGGAGCTAATTTTGTGGATGCACCTGTTGTAAAAAGTAAGCCAGCTGCTGTTGCAGGAAAGCTTGGAATATATGTAGGAAGCGATGAAGCAGTCTTTGAGCAGATCAAGCCTATCCTTTTATACATGGGTGAGAATGTAATAAGGATGGGTGAAAACGGAAAGGGGCTTGTGATGAAGATTTGTCACAATGCCTTAGTTGCACAGATTCAAAATGGTGTAAATGAGACTGTGACATTAGCAGAGAAAAATGGTATAGATATCCTTACCTTTGCTCAGGCTATCAGCTATGGTGGAGGACAGAATTTCTATCTTGATTCAAAGAAAGAGGTTATTAGCAAAAAGGATTTCACCACAGCATTTTCAGTGGAAAATGAGCATAAGGATCTTGGAATCTGTTTAAATCTGGCACAGGAATCAAATGTAGATTTGCCAGGAGTTAAAAATGCTAAAAGAGTATACGACGTTGCGTTAGAGAAAGGTTATGCCAAGGAAGACTTTTCAGCGACTATAAAGGTTGTGGGAGGTCAGTAATATGAGTAAATTTCAAGTGGCTTATGTGCCAATAGGAGTGCCTACCTTTCATTTGGAAAGTGCAAAGCTTCTCTTTGATGAGTCTATCAGCCTTTTAAAATCCTTATCAGAGGATGTGGTAGTACCTGATGAGATGCTCTTATCTATAGACGGGTTAAACTCATTTTTAGATACCGTAAATCCGGATTTGATTGTTCTTCAGAACATTACCTTTGCAAATGCCCAGTATGCATCCGAGGTGCTTGCAAGATTTCCTCAGGTGCCTATTATTCTATGGACATTAAGAGAGCCTGTGATTGACGGAGGAAGACTTAGACTTAATTCTCTTACAGGTGCATATTCTGCTGCTAATACTATAAAAAAGTATCGTGAGGGCAGCTTTGAATATATATATGGTGGCCCATCAGAGGAAAAGGTAAAATCTAAAATAGAAAATACTTTAAAGGCAGCACTTGTAAAAAAGAAACTCTCTCAGGCAAAGATTGCCTCTATTGGACACACACCACAGGGCTTTGGCTTTGGACGAGCAGATGATACAGAGCTTTTGAGATATTTTGGTGTAAGACATGTTGCCATTGAAGTAAGAGAGCTTATTGATAAGGCAAAGACATTCTCAGATGAGGAATGTGCTGTATATTTAAATGATGCTAAAGAGAGAACAGTTGGCTTAGATAATACTCTTGAGAACAACAGACTGGATTTTGCCAGATTGTATAAGGCTTATAAGGAATATGTGGAGGAAAATGAAATAAGCGCCATAGCATCCAGATGCTGGCCGGATTTCTTCACTTCCTTTGGTACACCAGTGTGTGCGGTACTTGGTATATTAAACGACCTTGGTGTTGCATCCAGCTGTGAGGCTGACACTTATGGTGCATTATCTATGTATATTGCAAGGGAGCTTTCAGAAAATCCTGTATTTTTCGGAGACCCTGTTTCCTTAAATGAGGAGGAGAATTCTATTTCCTTCTGGCATTGTGGAATGGCAGCCTGTTCTTTGGCAAGAGAGGATACAGGTGCTGTTATAGGTGAGCATTGCAATAGACACATAGGACCTACAATGGAATTTGGTCTAAAGCCAGCAGAGAATGTCACAGTGTTTAGAGTGGGTCTTGATGAAAATAGAAATTTTAGATTTCTTATTTACAGCGGCGAGGCACTTGATAAGCCAAAGCAGTTTTTTGGTACATCAATGGTGGTAAGAACCAGAGAAAATGCTTCAGAAATAGTTAATAAAACAGTACTTGAGGGCTGGGAACCTCATTTTGTAGTTGCCTATAAGGACATAGCAGAAGAGCTGGAGATACTTGGGCATATGCTTGGTATAAATGTAGAAAGGATATAGATGTCAACTGGAATTAATATGACGCAGGTAAAGCGTCGCAACAGGTCATTGGTATTAAAATATCTTAATAGAGTTGGCCCGGTTTCTAGAAAGGACATGGCAGATGCTGTTGGTCTTACCAGCGCATCTGTTACTAATATCTGCAACGAGCTTATATCGGAGGGACTTATTCAGGAGGTCGGTGTAGATGATGAGACCAAGGGTGTAGGACGTAGAAAGGTTTTCATTGACATAGATTACGATTCCAGATATGTGATAGCCTTCAATATCGAAGCAGATTTATCCACAGTGGCTCTCTGCAATTTGGCAGGAGATGTGGTGCAAAAAAAGACTGTTGAAACAGATAAAAGCTTATCACCAGAGGACTTTCTAAAAAAGCTTTCTTCCATTGCAAAAAAGATTGTCTCTGGTCAGTCAGATTATCTGAAAAGTAAAATTTCAGCAGTTTCTGTGGGTATAGTAGGACCTATTGATAAAGCTACAGGAGTATCCTGGCATGCATATGGCATCTGGGAAAATGCGGTGGAAGTGAAGGACATACTGGAAAAAGCTTTGAAGCTTCCATGCTATGTAGAAAACAATGTAAATGCCATAACAAAGGCTACAATGCTTCTTGGTATAGGTCGTAAATACGATAATCTTCATATTATCAAATGGGGTCCTGGTGTCGGTAGCACTATAGTCATAAATGGTGAAATCTATGAGGGAATCAATGGAAGAGCAGCTGAGCTTGGTCATGTAATCATTGAAAAGGATGGATTAAGGTGTAGCTGCGGAAAAAGAGGCTGCCTTGAGACCAGAGTATCGATAAATGCACTAAATAAAATTGCTCCTTTTGAAAAGCAGGATTTTTATAAGGCCTACATCAACTCAAAAGCAGAAAAAAGAAAAGCCTTTGATGATGCTATAGATATATTCGCAAGAAGTATCGTAAATACGATAACACTTTTTGCTCCGGAGCATGTGATTTTAAGTGGCTATCTGTTTATGGAGGATGGCATAAGAAAAAGGGTAATCGAGACTTGCGAAAAATATGCCAAAACCCTTGAAAAATCCACCATTATTCCCAATAATATTATGTCCTGTGAGGATTATATTGGACCTGTGGGAGCCTATTTATATGAGATAATAAAGTAATTGTAGCTGGTTATTAAGATAATTGATAGCTGGCTATAATTATTTTGAGGAACTGTACATATTGACTGTGAATATGTATTTTGTTAAAATCCTATCAACCTATAGGATTAGTAGTTAATTAATGGAGTTGTACATGGGAATTATTAGAGTAGATTATCGTATATACGATGAAATAGTTAAGTATGCAAAGGAACATCTTCCAGAGGAGGCATGTGGTCTTATAGCAGGTACAGAGGATGAAAATGGCAGACTCATAAAGAAGGTTTATTATTTGGAAAATATTGACCATGCCACAGACCATTTTACACTTGACCCAAAGGATCAGATGACAGCCATAAAGGATATGAGAGCAAATGGGTTAAAACCACTTGGAAATTGGCACTCACACCCTGAGTCTCCTTCACGCCCATCTGATGAGGATGTGAAGCTGGCTTTCGATTCTTCAGCAAGCTATTTAATACTTTCTTTAATGGCTGAAAATCCAGTGCTAAATGCTTTTCATATAGCAGAGGGAGAGTGGAGTAAGGAAGATTTGCGTATTACTTCAGAGGACTACTATTTCTAGTATAAAGAAATTATAAAATATGATATATTGATGAAAAATCATTGATATTTATTTAGGAGAATATATGCTTATCAAAGTTGGAACTCGTGGTTCAAAGCTTGCTTTAGCACAGACAAATTATGTGGTAGAAAAACTAAAAAAAGCTGTTCCTGAAAATGAATATGAAATAGAAATTATAAAAACAAAAGGTGATCTGGATTTATCAAGACCTCTTGATGCCATAGGCTCAAAGGGCCTTTTTGTAGATGAGATAGAGGATGCTCTTTTAGATGGAAGAATCCAGCTGGCAGTGCATTCCATGAAGGACATGCCAGATGCTCCAAAGAAAGGCTTAGTCTTTGCAGACGCCTGGACAAGGGAGGATGCCAGAGACGTTTTGATTCTAAGAAAGGCATCATCCTTAGAGGAGCTTCCTGAGGGAGCCAAAATCGCCACAGGCAGCAAAAGACGTTCATATCAGCTATTAAAGAAAAGACCTGATATCAAGATCAGTCCAATCAGAGGAAATATTGATTCGCGTCTTAGAAAGCTATATGAGGAGAATCCCTGTGAGGAGCCTTTGGATGGTATTATTCTTGCGGCAGCAGGGCTTAATAGATTAGGGCTTACCCCTGATAATATGCAATATTTTTCTGTGGAGGATATGATTCCTGCACCTGCTCAGGGAAGACTTGCAATCGAAGTGGCAGAAGCTAATACTGAGCTTTTAAATATCGTAAATGCGTTATCAGATGAAGGGTCAAGACAGATAACCTTCCTTGAAAGAGGATTTTTAAAGGCCATTGGTGGAGATTGTCATCTGCCTGTAGGTGCTTATGCATCTAAGACAGAAAATGGTTTTTCACTTAGAGCTTTATTTGGAAATGAGGATGGCAGCAAATTAGCCTGTTGTGTGGTAGAGGGTGAGGCTGCTAATCAGGAATTGATAGACAAGGCTGTGGAGGACATAAAAAAGCAGCTGGAGGATTAGAATGAATTATTTTGGCAAGGTGGTATTGCTTGGGGCTGGCCCGGGAGAGATAGGGTTACTTACACTTAAAGGCTTGGAGCTTATCAAAAAAGCAGACTGCATTATATATGACAGATTACTAAATAAAGATTTACTTGCTTTTTCACCTGAGGGCTGCGAAAAGATTTTCGTAGGTAAGGAAAATCATTTTCACACTATGACTCAGGACAAGATTAATGAATTGCTTTTTGAGAAAGCAAAGGAGCATCAGCTTGTGGTTCGCCTGAAGGGCGGTGATCCATATGTATTTGGTCGCGGTGGAGAAGAGGCATTATATCTGAAGGAGCGAGGCGTAAAGGTAGAAGTAGTACCTGGAATCAGCTCTTCCATTGCAGCCTTATCTGCAGCGGGAATTCCTATTACACATCGTGGACTTTCAAAAGGCTTTCAGGTTGTTACTGCCCATAGTAAAAAGGATCAGCTTGCGGATATTGACTATAGTCAGCTTACTGATGAGTCAGTGACCTATGTATTTTTAATGGGATTGTCCCATGTAGGAGAGATTGCAGAGGGCCTTATTGCAGCAGGAAGAAAGGCTGATACTAAGGCAGCTGTGGTATCAAGTGGTACTACTAATCATCAGCGGAAGGTCATAGGTACACTTTCAGATATAGATGCTAAGGTAAAGGAAGCAAAGCTACAGTCACCAGCAATTATTGTAGTGGGAGATGTGGTTAGCCTTTCAGAAGAGCTTAATTTCTTTGAAGAAAGACCTTTTTTTGGAAAGAAATTTTTCCTACCGATTATAAAGTCTTTTAATTATTCGTTGGCTGGATTAGAGGAAAACGTGGGTATCAACGAATTAGAAAAGAGCCTGACTTCAAAGGGGGCAGAGGTAGTAACTGTCACAGCAGGAACTATAGCTCCAATTAAATGTGATTTATCATTCTTAGCTTCCTTGTCTGAGGATAATTGCATTGTGTTTACCAGCGCAAATGGAGTGAAGTCCTTCTTCTGGAATTTATATGAGGTGGCAGGATTAGATGGACGTGTTCTTGGAAAAGCAAAGTTTGCAGCCATTGGTCAAAAGACTGCTGAGGTTTTAAGAGGATTTGGATTTAAGACGGATTTCATTTCTGAAAAGCAAAATGGTGAAGATTTGGCAGTGCTGTTAAATGAAAAGCTTGGAGCTGGCACTAGTATTTACTGGCTATGCCAAAAATGTTCTTCAGAATATTTTGAAGGAAATATTTCAGAACAGTTTAACCTTAAAAAGATTTACTGTTATGAAAATGTTGAGTCAGATATAGAAGTTACAGATGCTTTTCTGGCAGAAGTTGAAGACTGTGACGGTGCAATCTTTACAAGTGGAAGCAATGCAGCTTTTGCAATAAAGCTACTTGGTTCACATTTGCCAAAGGCGATTTATTCAATAGGTCCCGCATGCTCTAAGAGAATTGAGAACTCAGGATTTGCTGTTACTTCAGAGGCAATGGTTTCATCTTATGATGGTGTGATTAAGTGCATTAATAATTCGGTGGTGTAGTATGGCATATTTTCCAATGATGATAAATATTGAGGTGCTTAAAGATATAGAAGGAAATATAAGATTGGCACCATTATTTGATCAAGGCTTATCTCATCTGCAAGCTATCATAATATGAAGGAAAAGAGAAAAGCTTTGGGTTGGGATTAAAAGAATACTGTATACATGCATTTATTCTTTGACAAATGAAAAAAATTTATCTATGATTTCTATGACGTTAATTATTTGAAAAAGGATATTTGCATGTATATGAATAAGTCTCACAGCAGAATAATATCTATGGTAGCTCTTGTAGCTACTATCTTTGTGATGCTTTTTTCAGTTGCGTATTCTTCAGGACATGTTAATCATCATTGTAATGATAGTGCCGACTGTCCTATATGTTCAATGCTTGCTCAGTGTGAGAGCAGTCTTAAGTCACTTGGCACTGGTCTTATAGCAGCAGTATTATATGCCGCTATTTTGGTACATGTATTTACTGTAAGCTTAGATTATAAATATCAGTCTGTTCAGACTACATTAGTTTCACAAAAAGTTAGATTAGATTCTTGAAAAACGCTTATTATTCAGGCCTGATAGCTCAGGTCTTATTTGTGTTGCATGAAATTGATAATTAGCATGAAAGGATCTAAAAATGAAAAATTTAATATCGAAGGTTTTTACTAAAAGACTATTTACAAAGAATCGTAGAATCATGACTCTTTTATTTTCTGCAGTCATTTTGGCAGGAAGTGTAATTGGCTGTGGCAATGCTCAGTCTTCGGAGATTACTGAGGAACAGGTACCTGCTACAGGTGAGAAAATCTCTGTAGTCACAACAATCTTTCCAGAGTACGATTGGGTAAATGAGATTGTTGGAGATAACGATAATGTGGAAATCAAAATGCTTTTGGATAATGGCGTTGATTTACATAGCTTCCAGCCAACAGCTGAGGATATTATGAAGGTTGCCAATTGCGACATGTTTATTTACGTAGGTGGAGAATCAGATGAGTGGGTTGAGGATGCCCTTAAAGAGTCTGTTAATCCAGATATGGTTGTTATCAATCTTTTAGATGCTTTGGGGGAGAGCACCCTTAAGGAAGAAGAGGTTGTTGAAGGTATGGAAGCTGAAGAAGAGGAAGAAGAAGGAGAAG
>JAFYYE010000366.1 GCA_017557715.1 Pseudobutyrivibrio sp. | reverse complement strand
TATAATATCCTTTCAGATCAGCAAGCTCCCTATCAAAGGAAACAAAGCATCCCTCTGCACCTTTTATCTGTGAATACTCAACAAATAACTCCTTTATAGTAGAATAATCCTCTGAACATTTTATTTCTGTCATTTGTTCCCCCTTTTTTCATTTACTCTTCTGCTTCTATATTGAATATTACTGTCTCACCACAATCAATGCATTGATAAGGGCCATTCTTCATTTGGCACCTCTCTTAGCTTAAATAGTCTTTTCGACCATCTGTTATTCCCATAATAAAAAACATAACAATGTCTTCCTTTTAATATATCTTTTCTATTTCTTCTTTTATATCATACATTTCTTTAAAGACTGCAAGATCTTCAGGAGTTTTAATCAACATTACATCTTCAAATACCCCTGTGGAAATATCTTTAAAACCCGCAACCTGTTCTCCAGTGCATATACTAGCCTTAATAACAGGTTTCTTGGTTGATTTATCATATTCTTTTTTCTCAATTTTTTTCTTGAAAAACATAAATTTGCACTCTGGTTATACCTTTTTGACTTCAATATTATTTGCAGTTTTTCCGGAGTTTAACCGAACAAAGCTCGCGTCAGCGAGTGCTCTGTGGAGCTCGGGCAGACCTGCCGCATCTATATATTTAAGCTTTAGCTCTTTTAGAAAAGAAGCAATCTTACCGGGCTAGGGCGATTACTTCTTTTTCTTATGGTCTTTTCCTCCACTTTTATATCATCGTCCCTTTATAGTCATTTGCTTCCTAGAACCTTAACTTATTCTGAAGCTCCGCTTTGATACCCTCGACTCTTCTGATAGCATCATCACACTGCTTCTTGCCATCACTAATCTGCGACTGTACCAGAATGTCAGCTACAAATCCATCAAAAAAGAAATCTGCAAAGGTGAGAAAATCATTGATATGAACAGAACTATATCCACTGACATCTCTCAGTTCTTTGCTAAATCTCTGGAGGGCATACCTGGCATTATCAATCTCACGCTCTGCATCACCCATTTTGCTATGCTTCATTATTCCTGAAATCAATCCACCGCCAAACATATCTAACAATCCCCAATTGCCTGCACTATCCAGATACTTTCTAGCTGAGCGAAGATGCACTAGCGCATTATCCGCAGCCTCGATTGCTTCTCTGATTTCTCTTATTTCTACTTCATTCATATCATAATCTCTCCTATTTTTCATTTTCTAAGAAATAAACCCGGCAATCCCCAGCAAAGCCTATATATGCCTTATTACTTCAAATCGTTGCAGGCTGATTGGCTCATTCTCTCCAATGCCGCCCTTTTGTCTGGCAATAGAAATCTGCTGATTAACCGAAGTCACCCCGTCCAAATCCGGAAGAAGCAAGCCTCTTCTACCGCCGCTGCTAACTATGACGCCATATCGTTTAACATCTAATTTATCCGGTGAATCAATGGCCTCTGGCGCACTCAAAACATCTACATTTATTTCCAGGTCAGGGATTTCTTCCGGGCTGATAGGATTGAATCTGTTGTCCCTGGTAGAGGCGCTGATTGCATTTTGAATAATCTCCTCGGCCACGCATTTGGTGGTAGGAAGAATTGTTCCAATGCAGCCTCGTAAGCGTCCTGCTTTGTGAATAGATACGAATGCCCCTGCCTGAGTTTCCAGCATTTCCTTTGGCAAATCCATTGGAAGCGGCAGCACCTTTTGATTTAGAATGTAGCTCTCCAAAGATTTTCTCGCAAGCCTTACATATTCATCTGATGATGCGTTTGAATCATCTAATGTCTCTCTTAGCTTGGCAAGATAAATGTCTCTGAAATGACGGCATTCGTCCGCCCCTGCTGGATAAAATGATGCTATTCCATAGCCCACTCCAGTTACATCCTGATGAGAATACACGGTAGCATCTACGGCCATTCCGTCCAGCGCTCCCGCCATAATTACAAACGAACGATGGCCACATTCCGCAGCCTTTTCGCAAAAATCTTCCTTGAAATCAAACATTTCGCCAAAAGCGGCATGCTTTGCCACGTCCATAATTCGCTCATCATAAACAGGCCCTTCCTTTGAAAAACCATAAGGCCCGTAGTCTTGCAGTTTGTGGGACAAATCCCCGCTAGCCACGAAAACCGCTCTTCTGCCTGTGTCATTTACTGCCTTTTGAATCATCTGGCCAAGCCGATAATGATCCAGCAGTCCCAGGCCAGATAAACCGATTCTCACAATCTTTCCGCCCTTGTATTTTTTACGAATAAACCATAGAGGAACCATGGTACCGTGGTCCAACTCCGGCTCTCGCTCCCCTAAAGTTCCTGCTGCAAAATCTTCCTCGTAAGCAATATCACTAATCGATTCCACCAGCTTCTCATCGTACTCCTCTTCAAAAGAAACTTCCGGAGCATTAAATCTGGCAAAGGAACCTTTTGCACCTTTTCCTGGAGAAATATGAAAATAATCAGTGTACATAATGCTATGAGGGCTTGTGATGATGATGGTTTCCGGCGCGATTTGTGCTATCTCATCTGCCACCTTCTCATAAGCCTCAGTAGTTTCTTGAATTTGCTTTTCCCCACCTCTTCCAACAGCTGGAACAATCAGCGGTGGATGTGGAACCATATATGCAGCTTCTATTGCCATAGTCGTCCCCCCTTAACAGTTTCCCGTATATACGTATGTCAAATGCTTTTCTGCTATAGTTTTCAAGTGATAGATTGTCTCTACCGGTGTTGCTTCCTTGTCTAGCATATGAAATCTAGGAAAGAATCTTGATATATGAAGTGGTATGTCCTTATTTAATGAAGCAATCCAAGCACTCAGCTCATCCATTTCTTCATCGGAATCATTTTCCCCTGGAATTATCAATGTGGTCAGCTCCAGGTGGCAATGCTTTGTAGCTTCACTAATAAAATCCATTACCATCTTTCTATTTCCCTGCAAAACATCTTCATAATAGTGGTCTGTAAATCCCTTTAAATCGATGTTCATAGCATCTACGTATTTAAAAAGTTCTTTTACAGTATCAACCTCTGCCATACCGTTTGAAACAAGTACGGTTTTCAGCCCCTTTTCTTTCAACAATCTTGCGGTATCTAGCACGTACTCATAGTAAATGAGTGGCTCATTATACGTAAATGCGATACCGATATTTCCATTAGCCGTTTGTTCCTCGGCTATCCTTGCAAGCTCTTCAGGCGAAACATAGGCTGCTTCTCTTTTAAAAGATTCTACCTCATTCCCCCATGAAATGTGATAGTTCTGGCAAAATGGGCATCTTAGATTACAGCCATAACTTCCCACCGATAGTATTCTGCTTCCCGGATGAAAGCGATTCAGTGGCTTCTTTTCTATAGGATCTAGGGCTATCGACGTAAGCTTCCCATAATTGGCCGGAATGACTTTACCATCCTTGCAGGTTCTTACTCCACAAAACCCAAAGCTCCCTTCGGTAATATTGCATTGTCTGAAACATAGATTGCATTTGGCCATAAGCACCACCATTGATGTCGGACCGACATTCTTCATCAAAATTTCGGAATTAATAGGTTACAGATAAACATCATAATATAAAACCACATATTTATTCTCCTTTGCCAAACAAATTCCAATTCTTACAACGATTCAATAAATTCTACGAGTTTCTCAGCTATTATGTCTTGCCTATAATTATGTACATAATGACCACAATCCAGTTCTATAACTTCTGCATTTGTAAGATCTGAAATATAATCACTTTGAATATCTATCCAATTTTCAACACCTGTTTCATGTCCATCTGATAAAAACATAAGCATTGGTATATCAGGCTTAGGATTTCTATCAATTTCTGTTACTGCATCTGAAATTGCCAACCCCTCATTTATGATACAAGTATTTACTGCTTTACTTGCAGCAAGCGCCCTATAAATCTTCTTTTCTTTGTCTGTAAGTTTTTCTGGCAGCTGACTATCAGAATAAAATAACCTAACTATCCCTAGTTCACGAGCAAAAGCTGCAAGCCTTTCCTTTTTAATTGTGCTGTCCCAGTCCCAATTATCGTAGGCTCTCGGAAGTGCCATATCAAGACCAACAATAGCTTCCACTTCATCTGGGAAATTTTGAGCCCACATTATTGCCTCAATTCCTGACATAGAATGTGGACAAAGAATATACGGGCCTTCTATTCCTGCCTTGGTGAGTGCTTCCCTATCTTGTCTAAGAATAGTTTCAAAGGATCTCTCACTATCGACCACATCACTAAACCCATATCCAAATTTTTCAATAACAACTATTTTATAATCGCTACTCAAAAGAGAATACAAACTTTTAAAATCAAGAACCGGTGCAGCTGTTCCAGAACCTGAAAGGAAAAGAAGTGTATGTTTTCCTTTGCCTTCGGTGTATATATTCATCTTGTGACCATCCACCTCGACATATTGCCCAATAGGTTTCTCTATTAGCGCTTCTTCAGATGCAAGCATAATCTTGTTATAGATAAAAATTCCACCAATAAGAAAAACCAACACTATAAATAGTAGTAATAAAATCTTCCCAGTAATTCTAAGAATTTTTTTCATTTTTTCTCTCTTCATATATAATTCATAATCTGAACAACTCAAGCTATTTCTTCCTATTGAGCTAATTTCAATGTCACGTCCCCATTACTTAATAACTCTGTCAGCTCATCTTCAGACAGATTGATTTTACCAAGCCTGGTGTATGCCCATGAATTAGAGCCATAGAATACAACAATCTGATTGCCTGAATAGAGCACAATATCACCTGCACTTGTGGTGGTCTGCTTATCATCTCTGGCAATGCTCTGGCCGATGGAGCCCACCTGCTCAAATCCACCATACATAGACATTTGGATTTCCAGGCCATCAGCTGCAAGTTCGCATAAAGCATCCACAGATGCATTATCTTCCCAAGTAACTGGTATTTCTTTTCCATCAATTTGTAATATCATCCCTACCTCTTCCTCTGAATCTTCTTCAATAATAGCCTCCTGAATTTCTACAGTGTCAGGTACGTTTGCAGGCAGCTCAATTCCGCCATACTGCATCAGCGATACAACTACCCCCGCCAAGGCACACACCACTATCGCCAGCCCTTCGCCTATGAAAAATCCTTTGATATGAAACCAATAGTTGTGATACTCGTCCACCATGTCCTCAGTGCCTTTGAATACAAACTGCGGATCATGACAGAACCATATGATATCCAGCACAATTGCATCATACGCATTTACGATAGTCCAAAGTAAAAAACCATATCCAAATGCCTGCAAGAACGTTGTATATCCATTGATAAATCTTAGAATCAAAGCAAGAATCACCACAAATAAAAGTGATGCTCCTACTTTGGCTACCACCTTATTCTTTCGGGTAGGAATCTGCTCCTTATAGTCATCTAAGGACATTACACGTTCCTGAATCTTCGGCGGATAGTTGTATAAGGTCTTGATTGGATTCCTAGACATGATGTAAACCATCAAAGTAAATAATACGCATAAGACTATACTTTCAATTACAAGAATCATAATCCCTCCCCATAAACTAGAATTTGTGCGATTATGACTCAACAAAAGAGTTGATTTCCTTCTCCAAAAGACGAAATACATTAGCAACCAAATATCCATCTGCAATTGCGTGATTAAGTCGAACAGTTACAGGCATAACCAGTCTACCGTTTTCCTCTCTGTATCTCCCCCAATTGATAATAGGAGAAAAGAATAAATGTCCATCAGGCAATTCAATATTAAGCGAGTCATATGAAAGCCATGATATATAAGATGCATCAAACCAGTTTGGATGATTTGCCATATCTAAACCATATTCACGAGTCTTCTTCGCTTCCTCAACATCATTTAAAGCTCCAGTGTAAAACTTTTTATATTCCTCAAAATACTTTGTATATACCGGCGTACAGGTTTCCGTATCTTCATGAAAAACATACTGCGTAGGATTTATTACGTCATAGCAAATCAGCTCATCTGTCTGCCAAAGATACCCCATTCTGTAATCTTCACGTGAGTTCAAAACTTTTGATAGAATATAAAGGAAATTTATATAAAACTTTGTCCCATTTCTTTTGGAATACTCAACGAGATACGTAACGTCAATTCTTGCAGTCATTGAAGTCGAACATTTACAGTCTTCCGAGAAATGGCGAAACACTCCTTTTCTATAGTATTTTTCTTTATCAATTATCTTATAGTTCATTTTTATTACCCCTACAAATCATCAGTTATCTTTCTATCGCCATAAAATCCCATTAAAATCAATATCAATGCACTTCCAGCAAGAATTCCATCCATAATGCCGGCTGGCAATAAAAACATCATCAGCGTAATGGTTATTATGCAGATGATTACCGACAGTATTAACCCCCACATTCTATTTTTAAGTAGTCCTATAGCACCAATCAGTCTAATCACACCGTAGATTGCCCCCATAACAATCATCATATAAATGTTATCTTGGAAATATTGAAGCTTAAATTCAAAAAACTTTCCAATATCAAACTTATCATTTTCTAGTAACAACGCAGGTATCATACATAGCACACCGGCCAGTTCCATGAATCCGCCATGAAAAATCATGATAATTGCTGCTATCTTATATTTTTTCATAGTTTTTCCTCGCCCCATAAATCTCGACTTATCTTTCTGTCTTATTCAACTAATCCACCACGGAACACACAGTCATCTTAGATATCAATAGGCTTTTTAGGAAACCATGGAATACACCTGTTGACGCGGTTTTTATATATCATGTATTCCTCTCCGTACACTTCAAACAGCCACTTCTCTTCCGTATTCTTCAGTACTAGAGTCAGAATCAACCAATCCACTATGCCAAGCACTATAATAATTCCACCAACTATACGAAATACCAAAATCCATGCACCCTCTAATATACCTATATTAATCACATAGGATGAAACAATGATTGCAATAGCATTTACTATCGCGATTACGAATATAAGTATTGGTCCTACTCCAAATAGAGGAAGCTTCTGTCCTTCTTTTGAATAATTCTTCAATTTAACCCTCCACTAATTTGAAGTTATTTGTGAATGTACATACGTGTCATCTCCGGTTCATC
>JAFYYE010000365.1 GCA_017557715.1 Pseudobutyrivibrio sp. | reverse complement strand
TTATTTTTAATTATATTGTTGGTGTAAAGGATAAGATTAAAAAATTGTTAGGGAGAGACTAAATGCCGGATAAACTTATTTCTATCATAGTACCTGTATATAATGTGGCTGCTTATTTAGGAGAATGTTTGGAGTCAATACTGACTCAAACATACTCCTTTTTTGAGGTGATTTTAATAGATGATGGTTCTACTGATGGTAGTGAGAAAATGTGTGACGCCTTCGCTGAAAAGGATACTAGAATAAAGGTCATCCATAAGGCGAACGGAGGACTATCCTCAGCCAGAAATTCAGGACTTGAAATAGCAAATGGTGAATATATCTGCTTTGTTGATTCTGATGACAGTATAGAACCATTGTATCTTGCGAAGCTTTGCGAGGCCATTGAAAATGGAAAAGCTGATATAGCTTTTTGTGATATAGATTCACCAAAGTTGTGTCAGTCGGAATATTCTTTTGAATCTTACAAAAAGATTTCTTATAAGGACTCTTTGGAATGGCTAACCAATCATAATTCTAGAGAGTATGTTCAAATGGTAGTTGCTTGGAACAAGTTATATAAGAAATCGGTTATTCAAAATCTTAGATATCCTGTTGGGAAATTTCACGAAGATGAATTTATGATAAATGAGATTATTAAGCAGAAGTGCAATATGGTTTATATACCTGAAAAATTATACAAATATCGTGAGAATGCACAAGGTATCACAGGAATTGATAAGGCGAAGGATGTCAGACATCTGGATGTAATAGATGCATATGATTTACGAATTAATTGGGCATTAAATAATGAGAGAGAATTCGCTGTATCCACATTAAAAAATGCTTTTTATAAATTAATTGGATTCAGTAAAATGGGTGGAGAAATGGAGGCTTTTGCTAGAAAAAGATATCTGTTTTTATATAAAAAATATTATGATATTTTGACTTTAAAACAGAGACTAAAGTACAAGCTGATTTTGTTTTTCCCTAGTTTATTATAGAGGATTTTTAGGGTGTAACACATGTGTATAATTATCATCTGACGAGGTATAAAACTCAACAATATATAATCAGTGTGTCAAATCACTATTATGCAACATAAAATCATTGCATTTTTATGCACATTTTTGCGCAAAAAGATAGTATTATATATACACTTGTGAAGAAACTGTGAACAAATACTGTTCGCAGGGTACTACTAAAAGGGAGATAGAGATATATGACAAGAGAAAATGCTATTGAAATTCTTGAAAAGGCTGGACAGAGCCATGTAATGAGGGGCTTTGATAATCTCGCTGAGGATAAGAAAGCGGCTTTCCTCGCACAGATTGAGAATATCAACTGGTCAGATTTCAAGCTTATCGGAAGCGATTCAAATTGCGCTAGAGGTGAGTTCTCAGTTCCACCTGCAATTGAGCTTTCAGAGATTCAGGCTAGAAAGGATGAATTCGAGGCTGCTGGTCTTGAGGCTATCAAGAAGGGCGAAGTAGGGGCTGTTCTTCTTGCAGGCGGTATGGGTACACGTCTCGGTTTCGATTTACCAAAGGGTTGTTACAATGTTGGTCAGACACACGATTTATTCATCTTCGAGTGCCTCATCAACAACCTTATGGAAGTGGTTAACAAAGCAGGAGCATTCGTTCCACTTTATATCATGACTAGTGAAAAGAACGATGCAGCTACACAGAGCTTCTTTAAGGAGCACAATTACTTTGGATATAATCCTGAGTATGTTAAGTTCTTTATTCAAGATATGGCTTGTGCAGTTGATTACGATGGTAAGCTTCTTCTTGAGGAAGAAGGTCGTCTTGCTACATCACCAAACGGAAACGGTGGTTGGTATGCATCACTTGTTAAGGCAGGTCTTAGAACAGACATCCAGGCAAAGGGCGTTAAGTGGATTAACGTATTTGCGGTAGATAATGTTCTTCAGAGAATCGCAGATCCATTATTTGTAGGTGCTACAATCCTTGGAAATTATGTATCAGGTTCAAAGGTTGTTCGTAAGGTAGAGCCAGCTGAGAAGATGGGACTTCTTTGTCTCGAAGATGGCAAGCCAGGCATCGTTGAATACTACGAAATGTCTAAGGAAATGTCTGAGGCAAAGGCAGAGGACGGAAGTCTTCTTTACAAATATGGTGTTATTCTTAACTACTTATTCTCAGTTGAAAAGCTTGATGAAATCGTAGACAACAACATGGTTGTTCACGTAGTAGAAAAGAAAATTCCATTTATTGATGAAAATGGTGAGAAGGTTTCGCCTACAGAGCCAAACGGTTACAAGTTTGAGCTTCTCGTACTTGATATGATTCACATGATGGATAACAATCTCGCATTCGAGGTTGATAGAAATTATGAGTTCGCACCTATCAAGAATCTTCATGGGGTTGATTCAGTTGATAGTGCCAGAGAGTTACTTGAGAAAAACGGCGTAGTATTGTAAGGGGGAAAGTTAGTGTATAAGAAAAAGAAAAAGTTTTGGGCAAAACATTGGGACATTATAACACTTGACACCTTGGCTTCGCTCCTTGCACTTTTTGTTGCCCTGTTTTTCCGCTTCGATATGGTACTTTTTGTGGATATAATGCCACATGAGTATATCTTTGAAAATATTTTGATAATGATTATCTTTGCCAGCATTTTAAATGCAGCGCTTAGAGATCCTTATACAGGTATTGTTCATAGAAATAAGTGGCAGGAGCTAAAGGCGGTTGTTATTCATTCATTCGTGAATTTAGCTGGAGTACTGATTTTTCTTTACGCTTTCAGATATTCCAATCGTGTTTCACGAGTTGTAATTTTTACATGGTTTGCATGCATGATCGTGATAATGTTTGCATTCCGTATTATTTTCAAAAGATTTATTCGTTTTCGTAAGCATGATGATAGCTTGAAATCTACAATGCTTATCATTGCTGATTCAGATACAATTAGTCACTGCCTTGGACAGTTAGCAAGTTCAGAGTATGTTGAGTACAAGGTAATAGGCTGCTGTATTGTAGATAAGGATTGGGTTGGTAAAAAGATTCAGGGCGTTCCTGTTGTTGGAAATTGCGATTCAATATTTGAATACATTCGTACTCATGTAGTCGACGAGGTTTTCATCGATGGAAAGAACCGCTACAGCGAAGAGCTTCTTGCAGAGCGCCTTACAGATTTAGGATGTACAGTTCACATTTCACTTATTCATACAGAGCATTTGATGAAGAACCGTACAATCGAGTACTATGGCGATTACATCACCATGACTACAAGTATGCACATGGCTACAAATCGCGAAGCTTTCTGCAAGCGTATGCTTGATATTATTGGAAGTTTGGTTGGTTTGATTATTTGTGCCATTGCATTCATATTCCTTGCTCCAATCATTAAGATTCAGGCGCCAGGTCCAGTATTCTTCTCACAGACACGTATTGGAAAGAATGGACGTCGCTTCAAGTTCTACAAGTTCCGAAGCATGTACACTGATGCCGAAGAGCGTAAGAAGGAGCTTATGGATCAAAACGAAATGAATGGTCTTATGTTCAAGATGGAGAATGATCCTCGTATCTTTCCAGCAGGCCACTTCATTAGAAAATATTCTATCGATGAGCTTCCACAGTTCTGGAACGTATTAATCGGAGATATGTCATTGGTTGGTACAAGACCACCTACAGAAAACGAGTTTGTACAGTATGAGCTTCATCATAAGGCTCGACTTGCCAGCCGTCCAGGTTTGACTGGTATGTGGCAGGTTAGCGGACGTAGTGATATTAAGGACTTCGAGCAGGTAGTTGCTCTTGATACCGAATATATCAAGAATTGGTCCCTCGGCCTCGATTTACAGATTCTCTTCAAGACTGTTGCAGTCGTATTGAAGGGCTCTGGCTCTAAATAGACAAAGTACCCCCCGAAAGGTTATACTATACAAGTAACCTTTCGGGGTTTTTTTGGATGAGGTGTATAACAAAAAATGAAAATTTCAATAATCACCCCTTTCTATGAAGGGGCCAAATATATGGACGCTTTGGTGGATTGTCTGCTTTCCAATCGTGAGGCACTTGCAAAGGTGGGACATGAAATGGAAGCAATTCTTGTAAATGACAGCCCATGGAAAACACTCGAAGCGCCAGCTACAGAAAGTCAGTTTATTAAGGTAATTACAAATCTAGAAAATAAAGGAATTCATTACAGCAGAGTTGCAGGATTGGCCCAGGCCACTGGCGACTACATAATGTTTTTGGATCAGGATGATATTATTACATGTGATGCTTTACCAAAGCTTTTAAAGACTGCCGTTTCATCAAATGCTGATGTGGTTGTAGCCAATGCTTCATTGGAGCAGGCAGATGGCAGCAAGCTTTTATGGTATAGAAATAGCGCCCACAAAGCACTTGTAGGAGATTTAAAAACGTATTTACGAATTGGAATT
>JAFYYE010000364.1 GCA_017557715.1 Pseudobutyrivibrio sp. | reverse complement strand
CCCAAAATGAGATACTCAGTAAAATGTGCAGATTTTCTAACTATGTACATTCCAGTATCATTATTTTCTAATTTGGAAATTATTTTAGAGAAAAAATCTAGAAACAATGCACTTTCTTGTTCAGATATATCTGCAATCTGCATGCTGTGCCCCCAAATTACAGCTATCCAAGCTATTATTAAAATCCATAAAATTATATTTCGTCTTTTCATAACCCGTATTCTAACACAATAAAAGGCTCCCACTCAAGTGGGAGCCTTTCTATTTACTGTACTTTATCAATCCTACGAGTAAGTGTAACTTTTATAGTCTCTTCCTTATAGTCATTAGATTTTTTCGCTACTGTAACGTCCACAGTAGTACCTGCAGAGATATACTTCATAATATTATTCAATGTGTTTACAGATGTAACTGCTCGTCCGTTGAAGCCTGTGATAACGTCCTCAGCTTCAATACCTGCAGCCTCTGCACCAGAACCTGAAACAACCTGTGCTACATAAACACCAACTGGAACATTGTACTGTTCTGACATCTCAGATGTAATATCCTTACCTGCAATACCAAGATAAGATGCATCAAGCTCTGATACTACATCGTTGTCTACCATCTGCTGGATGATTGACCATGCGAAAGAAATTGGGATAGCATAACCCATTCCTTCAACCTGTGCATCTGCAAGCTTTACAGATACAATTCCGATAACCTCGCCCTTTGCATTTAAAAGAGCTCCACCTGAGTTACCAGGATTTACAGCTGCATTAGTCTGGATAAGTGAATTTGTAACTACGTTTCCATCATCGTCATTAACTGATACTTCACGATCCTTTGCAGAGATGATTCCGTTTGTTACCGATGTTCCATATCCTAATGCGTTACCAATTACGATGGCAGCCTCACCAACTACTGTAGTATCTGAATCGCCAAGTGTAGCAACCTTTATAGATGAAAGTGTCTCACTAGGAATATCCTTAACTGCTACTGATACAACTGCCAAATCGCATGATGAATCAGCGCCCTTAATTGTTCCCTCAACAGCCTGTTCATCGTTGAAGGTAATTGTAAGAGTCTCTGCTCCGCTGACAACATGATTGTTTGTAGCGATGTAGATGTTCTCATCGTCCTGTGCAACAATGATTCCTGAGCCTGCAGATGTTGTCTGCTGCTGCATTGTACCAAAGAATGTCTGGTACTCTTTAATACCTGCGTTTGTAACCTGAACGATTGCAGGGAGAACATTTTTTGCTATCTCAGAAACATCAGTAGTAATCTTTGTAGCTGTAGTAGTACCTGTTGCTGTGTTTGTAGAATCAACCTTGCTACTATCCTTTTTGCTACTATCTGTTGACTGAGTAGATTCAATAGCTGGCTGCTTAGCATTTTCCAAATTCCATAATCTATTAGTGACTGCCACGATAGACTGGAATGCTAATCCTGCAACTATACCGAAAACTAAAGCAATAGCTGCTGCATTACCAAGCTTCTTTCCAAAAGTCTTAGTCTTCTTTTTCTTCACTCTATTGCCATCATCATATGGCGACCACTGATAATACGATTCTCCCTGATTAATCTGTTCCTTCTTGTAAGAATATGTTCCTGAGTCGTTCTGCTCATTTGTTTCCGAGCCGTTGTTATTATTGAAAAAATCGCTCATTTAACTCGCCTTCCTTTCTCAACTACATGACTGTAGTGTAACCCTCCAATGTGATAAGTAAGTGAAAGGTATAAGTTTTTCTTCAAAAAAAAATGTCGCTTTAAGTCAAAAGGTACTTGTTTTTCATTAGAAAATACAAGTACCTTTATAAATTACAAATTATTCAACGGTAACTGACTTAGCAAGGTTTCTTGGATGATCAACATCAAAGCCCTTACCAACAGATACATAATAACCAAAGAGCTGCAATGGAATAATTGCAAGTGAATTAGTGAAGTATCTGTTTGTCTGAGGAATGTACATTACATAATCTGCAACCTTTTCAATATCCTCATTTCCTACAGTAGTAACTGCAAGAATGAATGCTCCACGAGTCTTACACTCAACAATATTAGAAACAGTCTTTGCGTAAATGTTATCCTGAGTAGCGACAGCACCTACAAGTGTGCCCTCCTCAATAAGTGAAATTGTTCCATGCTTAAGCTCACCGGCTGCGTATGCCTCTGAGTGGATATATGAAATCTCCTTAAGCTTAAGTGAACCCTCCATAGCGATGGCATAATCAATACCACGGCCAATGAAGAATACATCCTTAGCTGCAACGAATCTGTTAGCAAACTTCTGGATGCGCTCCTTGTTTCCAAGAAGCATCTCAATCTGATCTGGAAGCTTCTTAAGATCCTTAATAAGCTCCTTCATCTCATCAGCGCCAAGTAAGCCTCTAACCTCTGCAAACTTCATAGCAAGAAGATAGAATGCTACAAGCTGAGCTGAGTATGCCTTTGTAGTAGCAACTGAAATCTCAGGACCAGCCCAAGTATACATAACCTTCTCAGACTCACGAGCAATTGAAGAACCTACTACGTTTACGATAGCAAGTGTCATGTTGCCCATTGCGCGAGCCATACGAACAGCTTCCTTTGTATCAGCTGTCTCACCTGACTGAGAAACAGCGATAACAAGCTCGTTCTCCTGAAGAATAGGATTACGATATCTAAACTCTGAAGCAATATCCACCTCTACTGGGATACGTGCCATCTCTTCGAATACATACTTTGCAGTAACACCTGTATGATAAGCAGAACCACAAGCAACAATACGGATGCGGGAAATAGCTTTGATTTCCTCATCTGTCATACCAAGCTCCTCGATATCAACCTTATCATCCTTGATACGTGGGCTAAGTGTATCACGAACAGTCTTAGGCTCCTCGTGAATTTCCTTAATCATGAAGTGGTCGTAACCACCCTTTTCTGCTGCATCAACATCCCAATCGATTGTCTTTGATTCCTTCTCGATTGGCTGACCGTCTACATCAAAGAACTCGATGCTGTTCTCTGTAAGCTTAGCAATTTCTTCGTTCTCGATGAAGTATACCTGACGAGTGTACTTAAGAACTGCAGGTACATCTGATGCGATAAGATTTCCGTCCTTGCCAAGTCCAACGATAAGTGGGCTGTCCTTACGAACTGAGTAAATCTCATCTGGGAAATCTGCAAAAATAATACCAAGTGCGTATGCACCTTCAACACGGTGCATAACCTTTGTTACACATGTAAGTGGGTCATTGCCCTGCTTGTAATAATAATCAAGAAGGTGTGCAACAACCTCTGTATCTGTCTCTGACTTGAAAGAATAGCCACGCTTAATGAGCTTTTCCTTAAGCTTTGCGTAGTTTTCGATGATACCGTTGTGAACAACAGCAATTGTCTCTTCCTCATTAAGATGTGGATGAGCATTTGTCTCGCTAGGCTCACCGTGTGTAGCCCAACGTGTATGTCCGATACCGATTGTACCCTGCATAGTCTCGCCATCATGAGTCTTCTCGCTAAGGAGCTTTAAACGTCCCTTAGCCTTCTCATACTCAATCTTCTGACCATCGTAAACAGCCATACCAGCTGAATCATAACCTCTATACTCCAATTTGCTAAGTCCATCAAGCAAAATAGGTGCTGCCTGTGACTTTCCAACGTATCCAACTATTCCACACATAATTTAAATCCTCTTATTAACTATCTACTAATTTCCTGAACCATCAACCGCCTGGTTAATTTCTGCACTGCTTTCACTCAAGCCTGTCTCAGATTTGATGTGATCACTAATAACATCGACCATATCATCAGTAGGATCATAATCGTCCTGATTATACAAGAATTTATGAAGCTGAACAACGTTTGTTGTAAGTGTACATGGAACAACAACGCTACCTGTCTTCTGGTTAATTGTTTTTGTAGTAAGTGCAAATGGGAAGCCTGATGACTCAGCCATTGTATACTTGCTAACATCCTTTGCCATATCCATGCACTGACCAAGTGAAAGGCTTGTAGCAATCTTTGGGAATACATCATCAGCAATCTTGTTTAACTGACCAACATTTGCTGACTTTGCCTTCTCAACAATAAGCTTTACAACCTTACGCTGATTTTCTGCACGACCATAATCGTTGTTAACAGCATATCGGTTTCGACAGTAACCAACTACCTGTGCACCGTTAAGGTGATATGTACCTGGCTTGTCGAAGTAACAATCCTCTCTAGCCCAATATTCTTCTCTGTCAGGATAGTACTTTAATACATTTTCTACCTCTGCAATGTAACCTGCAAGAGCATTCTGACCTGTCTTTTCATTGTTTGTATCAATCATACGCTGTGTGATTTCAAGATCAAGCCCACCAAGGTCATCTACAATCTTTGCAAGAGCATAGAAATCAACTGCAACGTATCCGTCTACCTTAATATCAAGGTTTGTGTTGAGCATCTCAAGAGCCTTCTCAACACCACCGTGGTTGTACGCGTAATTACACTTACGATATAAATCCTTATCGACCTGAAGATAAGTATCACGCTGAACAGAAAGCATCTTAACATCCTTTGTATCATTATTAATAGAAACAAGGATGATTGCATCTGAGTTACCACTATCAAGATTTCCGTTTGAACGGTTATCTACACCAAAGAGGGCGATAGTCTTGTACTGGCTAAGTACCTCTTCTGTTGCGGCATCAAGGTTATTAACTTCGATATTGTCAATATTGATATTGTCCCAATTAACCTTGCCAATCTTACTCCAAAGGAAGAATACCAATGCAAGGATTAATAATACTACTATCTCAACAACAATAATTGTTCTTCTTGTCTTTTTCTTCTGTGCTGCTCTGTTAGTCTTCTTGCGAGATGCTGGTCTTGAGTTTGTAGGGCGACCACTCTCTGGTCTTCTTGTACCCTGTGGACGTGTGCCTGTAGGACGACCTCCCTCTGCTGATCTAGCCCCTGCTGAACGACTGCCTGCTGGACGGCTACCTGCTGGACGACTTCCCGCTGGTCTGCTGCCTTCTGGACGTGGTCTTCTAGCTCCTGCTGGGCGTGCACCCGATGGACGAGCGCCTGCTGGTCTACTACCTGCTGGGCGTCTGCGACGCTCTGCTTCTAAATCAAAATCGTAATCTTCAAAATTACTCATCTTAATCTATTATCTCCATTCTTGTTTTTGAAAAAATTTTATGCTGCCATGTTAATGACAGCATTATGATTTAGTCTACTCTAAGGCTTCCACTATTGTCAAGGAAACTGTAACAATTCTGTAATTCTTTATAATTCTTAAGAATCTTCAGAAGATTTTTCTTCAACATTACTTTCTGTACCTGGCAATATGTAATTTTCCACTCCAATAGGTAGATTTTTGTTGTAAAAACCATCTCCTTTTTGGATAAAATCACCATGATTTTCCATTAATCTGTCGTGGGATTCCTGACTACTTTCGTTATTTTTATTCTTATATCTGGCTATGCACTTTGGCACAACCACAGTTCTATATCCTCTTGCCTTTGCCCTGAGACAAAAATCAAGCATTGCATCTTTACCTGAAAGGCTCGTATCAAATCCATGAAGCATTCGATACACCTTTGCATCAATAAGGCAGCAACCACTATCTACCATAGACACATCTCTAGGCATACTTCCCAATCCTTCATAGGTATCTCTAAAAATCTTCTGCCCGTGAAATGCGGGATACTGGGCGCCATCTTCTGCAAAGATGTAACCTGCACTGTCGTATGTAAAGCCTCTGCCTAAAAAGCGTACTCCAACCACAGCCACATCTGGCTGAGAGAGATAGGCATACATTTTCTTTACATTATTTCGCGTAAAGAGACTAACATTTTCTTCCTTCAAAAACATGTAATCTCCACCAAATCTTCTAAATCCCGAATCATCATATTCGATGTGCCATTTCTTTAAAGATGGGTCGATTCTTCCATCACATACAACACCATTACTTCGTAAATACGATAATGCCAATGCCATATGTTCCTTGCAATTATAATTTGCCGCCTGTCTTTCTTCCTTTGTCATCGGCTTAAGACTTGTTCGCTTATGATATAGAAGAGATGGAATATGGGCTATTTCGCATTTCTTAAAGGCGGCCCTTAGAATATATTCATAGATATAGGCGCTTTTTGCCTTCTCATTAAACTCGCCTATCTTCCTAATTATATCCTTAGATAAGCAAACAAATTCACCAATATAATTTGTCTGCAAAAATATTTCCTTATTAAAATCACTTTTGAAATGGGGATTCATTCTGTCAAGACCAACCAAATCGTCATGGTCTGTATAAATGATATGCGCTGAATCTTCAAGCTCAGTTATCTTGTCATTCAGTGCACTAAGAGTGTTTCCACTAAGTCGGTCATGTTGACCTAAAAATACAACGTGGTCACCCTCAGCGAAATGTATTCCGATATTGTAGGCATAGGCGCCGCCATTTTGTTTTTTCAGGCGGCGATAATGTACCTTGTCTACAATATCCGGAAAGAATTCTTTGATGGTGACCTCCAGATTGTTGCTAGGATTGTTATCCATAATATAAAGTTCAAATTCTCGATAGTCCTGCTGGTCAATAGACTCCAGCATATCCTTAAACTGTTCCATGTTAGTATCAACAGTCCAAACAACTAGCGAAAAATAAGCTCCGTCCATTATTTCGATCCCTCTCCCCTAAGAACAACTGCAACAGTTTTAAGCAATATTCTTAAATCCAACATTAAAGACCAGTTGGCAATGTATTCCGTATCAAGTGCTACTACATCCTCGAAATCTTTTATGTCACTTCGTCCGTTGACCTGCCACATACCAGTGAGTCCTGGTTTTATAGAAAGGCGGGCCTTATGATGCAGCTTGTAATTCTCATACTCATCCTCAAGAGGTGGTCGTGTTCCAACAATCGCCATATCACCCTTTAGGACATTCCAGAATTGTGGTAGCTCATCAATGGAATACTTTCGCATGAAACGTCCAATTGGAATGATACGTGGATCATTTTCCATCTTGAACATATTTCCTTTGATTTCATTTTGAGCCATCAGCTCTTTCTTGCGTTCCTCAGCATCCATATGCATGGTTCTGAATTTATAAAATTTAAATCTACGACCATTCTTACCAATTCTTGTCTGGCAAAAAAATACTGGTCCCTTAGATTGTAATTTTATAATCGGTGCAAAAATAATGAAGGCTATTACAACAAAAACAAGTCCTATAAGCGCGCCTAAAATATCTCCTACTCGCTTAATAAAAGCCTGCCTGTTGCTAGCAATGTGCATGCTTGATGTAAGCACCACATATCTGCCATAGGTCTCCATTATTCTGTTTGGCATAAGATTGTCTGCGTGAATTAGTGATAGATGAACTGTAAGTCCAAGTTCAACCATACGTGCCGCCAAATTCTGTTCTCCTGACCTTGTATTTCCATCAAGGAAAACTTCATCCACCACGTTAGTTCTAAGATATTCAAATAGAGTATCCGCATTAGCAACCACAGGTACTCCCTGAATTTCCTGTCCAGACATGTCCTTATCCATAACCGCCACACCGTTGACCTTAAATTCCATATAAGGACTATGTGCCAGCTCTGAAAGACATTCGTCCACCGTATCAGAATCAGCCACTATGATAAGTGATGACTTATTAACATCCTTAAGCATTCTCTGACGAACTACCCGCTTCCAGAGACATCTGAAAACATAAGATAGTACCACCATGAATCCAGCTGCTACACCAAGTGCAAGTCTGGAATAGAAGAATGTGGTCTTCATGGCCTGCATGTAAAGCAGTACCGCCAAAACATTTACAAGACAATGACCGATTGTTGCTATTGCTTCCTGATATTTAGTTCTTCGTAAAATCCCTGTGTAAGTCTCTGTTAGAAGTACACCTGCTAAATCCATGAACGGCAATAGCAATGCCATGTCCTCGTACAGTGGATAATGATCAAATCTGCTGATAAATATCACTGCCCCCTGGAATTTGATTAAAACTCCCAGAAACAATGCTATCTCCGCAGCCAGCATATCAATCAAAATAAAATCAAGATGCTTCACCCACGAGCGCTTTTTTTTCTTATACACAATTATTCTCCCAATACATTAAATAATATAAAAACCCTTTGCTTCCCCAAGCAATATTATTAATCTATATTATATTTTATTTTCGACCAAATGAGTAGTCGAATTTTGTCAAAGAAAGGTTTGGATTGTAATATGGATCCCCCTTCTCATATACATCCTTCCACTTTGACATAAAGTACTCAGTTTCCTCGTCCATTCGCGCCTTTTTAGCTGGGTCATCATGGTCAAGACCACGGCTTTCAGACTCAAGATGATACCACTGTGCAAATGGTGTGTAGACACACAATAAATCCTTGGAGCGAAGCTT
>JAFYYE010000363.1 GCA_017557715.1 Pseudobutyrivibrio sp. | reverse complement strand
TGATAGATTCATTTTGGACTTTCTCAGGTACCTTAAATTGTTCCTGAGAATTGTTCTCTTTCGAGTCATTGAACTGAGAATCATTTTCTTTCGCTTCTGGTTCTACAGGCTTTAACACTTCTTTTTCACTTGTAACAGAAGTTGTCTCTTCCTGAGTATTAACCTCCTGCTTTTCTACAGGCTTTAATGTCTCCTGGGTAGGTTGTGACAATGCCTGCTTAGTTTCTTGCGAAACATCTGCTTCATCCACAATCAACTTTGGCTCAGAAACTTCTGGTATTTCCGAATCCTCAGGTATAGGAGTTACCTCTATTTGTTCTACTTCTTCAGCAGGCATACTAGCGATTAACTCTTTCAGTTCAATAAAGGAATTGTTTGTTTCTTCAAATAACTGGTTAGTAAGCTCTGTTACTTTATCCAAAATCCCTGCAAAATCATCGCTTAATACGAGAGTAATTGATTCTGTTTCACCTGTAAGCTCAGATACCAGCTGTGCAAGATTCTGTGGATTAAGAAGATCAATAAAGGTTAGCCCAAGGTTTTCCATTGCCTTCTCGATGTTTTCCTCGTCCACATCAAGTTGGTCTTTAATCACTTCCTTGACTTCCTCTACTACCGCCTCAATCTTTTCCGCAAGCTCTGGTTTTTCCTCACCAGATTTTTCTTCCTGTTTGATTTTTCTATTCACTTTAGAAGAATCAAGCTGAGCAGTAGTTTTTTCAACCTGCCGCTCTGGAAGTGCAGAATTAGAATCTACATTAGGGACTTTGCTCGCAACGCCTTTCAATGTCTTTTCAAATAAGCCTGCATCTACTTGAGTAGCACTCTTATCTGATGTCACGGAAACATCAATTTGACTTACCTGAACCAGCAAATTGGAAACATTGCTACTAGTCATGTAATCCCTCCTTTCACTCTATTCTGTTTTCAAGTTGCTATAAGACTATTTTTATGGTTCCATCATTTTTGTAAGTATAGCTGCATTTTCTGCGCTCATGGCTGAAAGAATACTAGAACGAGTACTTGCATCCATTGCCTGAAGGATTTGACAAACCAAATCATAATCATCGGTCATGGCATCAAAGATTGCCGCTGCATTTTTTGCCTTCATACTTGTATAAGTCTTAACGTAATCTTGGATTTCTTCATCCTTCTGTAGCTGTGAAATAACTTGTTTGTATATTGCAGCTGCATTTTCTGCTTCGATGGATTCATAATACGTCTTATATTCATTTATATCGGGCGCATTTTCAGAAAAAACAACCTCCTCGTAAAATTTTTCTTTAAGTTCTTCGAAAGCCGCTTCGTTGGCTTTGTACTCTGCCAGCTCAGCTGACGCTGCTTCCAGCTCAGCTATATAATCTGCGTTGGCATTTCCTGCGTTCTTTAATTCTTCAACCTCTGTTTCGAGCTCCTTTATACGAGCGATGGCCTGCTCCACAGTTTCATACTGAGCATATTCATCCTCCACAACTTCCTCTGGAAGATATTCTTCTATTCCAGGCAAAATTTGATTCACATAAGGTACGTCTTTGAGGACTGGGAATAGAACAGTTGAACCAAAACCACCTATATCCATCTTTACTAAAAACGCAAAAATAACAAGCCATATTGCAAGAATTAACAATACAACAAAGGCCATAATGATTCCGCCACCAATGCCTAAGCGCTCTTCGTCTTCAGGCAGGACCTCACCATTTTTCTTGGCCTCTTTTCGTCTTTCTTTTTCTGCTTTTTTTGCT
>JAFYYE010000362.1 GCA_017557715.1 Pseudobutyrivibrio sp. | reverse complement strand
CCGTTAATTGACATAATAGCTGTCATAACAATTGTTGGCTTAAGAAGAGGTACTGTAATATTCCAAAATGTTTTCCATCCATTAGCACCATCAATCTTTGCTGCTTCATATACTGAATACTCAATATTTTGAAGGCCTGCAAGGTAGAATACCATGTTGTATCCTGTCCATCTCCAAATAAGAGCAATAATGATTACCGCTCTAGCTGTTCCTGCTGTTCCAAGAAAATTAATGTTTTCATGAGTCAAACCAATATTCTGAAGAATAGTATTGATAAGACCTTGTGTTGCAAACATTGATTTAAAAATTAATGAGTATGATACAAGAGATGTAGCACAAGGTAAAAAGATACATGTTCTAAATAATCCCTTGAACTTAAGGTCCTTGTTGTTAAGAAGCTGCGCTAAAAGAATAGCGAAGATTAACATGATAGGAACCTCTATTATTAAATAAAGGAATGTATTTTTCATTGATGTTTTGAAAATTACATCCTGTAACATTCGAGAGTAATTGTATGTAAGTGGGTCTGCAAACTTGATGTTTACGCCCTTACCTGTTTTAAACGATGTGATTAAAGCCTGAATAATTGGATAAAAGCTCATTATAAAAATGAGAATTGTTGCTGGAGTAAGGAACAACCAGCCGGCTGCCAATTGCTTGTTTGCAAGTGTCATTCCATGTTTTTTCTTTTCCACTTTGGCATCCCCTTTCTTTAGAAATGGGAAGTGGGCTAGCCACTTCCCAATAAAAATCAAGTTATTCTAATTTTTGATTAAAGACCCATCTCAAATCTGAGGTTTGTCTCAGCTTCTTCAAGAGCCTGCTCTGTTGTGTAACCATTCTCGATTACGTTCTGAAGTGCTGTACCAAGAGCTGTTCTTGCTGAATAGTGATAATCAGACTGCTCTACTGTAGGTACGTTCTGTGTGTAGTCAACGATTGTAGCATAAATAGCCTGACCGTTGAAGAACTCATCACCCTGCTGGTATACATCAGAAGCTGCTGCTGCTGCACATGTTCCGATTACGCCACCGTTTGTAAGAGCCTCATCATATGTAATAGACTGTCCATCTTCAGCTGAGCGACCACCAAATGTGTATGCTAAGAAATCCTTAGCAAGGTCTGTCTTTGAGCAGTTAGCTGTGATATAAAGTGAAGATCCACCGTTTGAAGCATATCCTGGCTTTCCTGTAAGTGATGGAGCTGGAAGGATTTCCCACTTACCTGAGTTATCAGAAACCTGCTTGATTGTTGGGATAATCCAGTTACCATTGAATACACCTGCAACCATGTCGCCCTGGATTGCCTGATCTGTGTAATCTGACCAGTCATTTGCAAGGTAAAGAACGTTATCCTGTGCCATCTTAGCGATGATTTCGAATACCTGTACAAGTTCCTTGTTATCCTTGATGTATGGCTCACCATCTTTGAACTGTGAAACGCCTTCTTCCTGAAGCATCATGTAGAATAAATCGTTTCCTGAACCATCCATGCAAAGGAGGTGCTTTCCTGTTGTCTCATATACCTTCTGTCCAATCTCATCGAACTTCTCCCATGTGATGCCTGTTACATCATCAATTGTGTAACCAGCTTCCTCAAGAAGGTCTGTTCTGTATGCGAAGATTGCTGTACCAGCATCTACAGGGAATCCGTAGTGCTTTCCATCGATTGTAGAATATGAAAGCTTTTCAGCTCCAAGTCCTGACCAATCACAATCTGCATCATTAACATCCTGCCAAGCATCTGGGTAGTTTGTAACGTACTGCTGGATGTAGTGATCCTGGAAAAGTACGATATCTGGTAATGTGCTATAATCTCCAGCTTCTGCTGCAAGTGTTACAGCCTGCTCAACGTCTGATGACTGAGACTGTGTAATAACTTCAAGTTTGAAATCAGGATTAACTTCCTGATAATCCTTCTCAGCTGCCTTAAGAGCTGGGATGTTGAAGTTTTCGTCCCAAGCATAAACTGTAAGTGTGTTCTCGTCTGCTGACTGAACATCTGCTGCAGCGCCTTCTCCTGAAGCTGCATCTGTTGCTGTGTCTGCTGCTGTGTCAGAGCTTCCGCAAGCTACCATAGAAGCTGCCATTGCACCAACAAGCATGAGTGAAAGTAATTTCTTCTTCATTCTTTCCATTCTCCTTATTGTTTAAAAATTCGAGCGGTTATTTGTGCACTATGCACAAATTCTTTCCCAATACTCGCTCTTCATATGGTCATAATACTAGTTTGCGCAATTTTTGTTTTCATAAAATTGCGCTAAAAAATTGCAAAAACAACTATTTAAGATTGTTAAATAATTGTTTTTTTACGAAAATGTGGAGAAATAATGAATTTCTAAAGCAAAAAGGATGGTAGCATCATCGCCAGCTACCATCCCTTTTTAGCACTAATTTTATAATTTTTCTTTGTTATGCCTAAATGATTTTCATCTTTTTTCCACTGATAAGGAGTTTTTCCTGTCAGTTTTTTAAAGTTTCGATTGAAGGTTGATGGTGTTTGATATCCAACTCAGAATCCAACCTCTTCCATAGCATAATCTTTGTTTTGGATAATTTCACAAGCCTTATCAATTCTTATCATATTCAGATAATCCAAAGGCTTCATGTTCATGCTTTCTTCGAATATTCTTCTGAAATGACTTTCTGAAAGTCCACACTCATGGGCCACATCCGACATCTTTAAATCTTCTACGTAATGTTCTGCTATATAACTTACACTCTTTTCGATATAGCTGTTTAGACGCTTCTCCTCAAGAGTCAAACTAGAACTCATATCCTCATTGATTCTAAGCAGCTCTACTACAAATGCTCTTAAATAACCTTTTACCGCGTCCTTGTAATATGGCTTTTTCTCCCTATATTCCTCAATGATATTTCTAACAATATTAGTCAGCGCCTTATTCTGATTCCACTGAACCACATACCCCTGATTATTCAGCCGCTTTATTACTTCTTCAGGAAGCATTCTCTTAAATTGCATTTCATTCCTGATAAAACTATCAAAATCGATATAGATATACTCCCACTTACAGATACCCTGATTAAAGCTCTTTGTCTCATGAGGGATATTCTCTGGAATAATTGTAATAATACCACCTTTATATGCCACATTAGACTCCTCAATAGTGAGCATTCCATTTCCCCAGTAGCAATATCCTATCTCCATGTAATTATGAAAATGTAATAAATTCTCCTGATCTGCACCATAGCTACGAACCCAGGTATCTCCAAGGAGTGCCATCACGTAATGCCCATCAGGTATCTCATAATATCTATACTCAATTTGCTTTTTTTGCTTTGCCATAAAACTCTATCCTAAATCATTATTCCTATCTGTGATATTCTTCCGCCACAAATCGCTTAAATACTTCAATTGAACGCTTAACTTTTTCTGTATCAATGCAATATGCCATTCTAAAATATCCCGGGCAGCCAAAATTATCTGCTGGAACCAATATCAAGTCATATTTTTTTGCCTTCATGCAAAATGCATTGGCATCATCCTCAAGCGCTTTTGGGAAAATATAAAATGTGCCCCCTGGTCTAACCACTTCAAATCCCATTTCCACAAGCGCATCATAAATAATATTCATATTCTTTTCATATACGCTTAAATCACTTGTCTCGTCTAACACCTGACTCACAGCAAGCTGTGATGTAGATGCTGGACAGTTATGTCCTATTCCACGGCTAATCTGCCCCATAATAACAGCTAAAATGTCAGCATCTGTAGCCTTTGGATTAACTGCCACATAGCCAATTCTTTCTCCAGGAAGTGAAAGGCTCTTAGAGAATGAATAACAGGTCAAAGTATTATCATAAAATCTTGCTGGATAAGGACATTTCTTACCATCAAATACTATTTCTCTATATGGTTCATCGCTAATGAGGAATATATCATGTCCATATTCTTCCTGCTTAGAGTAAAGAATATCTGCCAGATGCTGAATTGTCTCCTCACTATATACTATTCCTGTAGGATTATTTGGTGTGTTAATAAGCACAGCCATTGTCTTTTCATTAATTATTTGCTGAAAAGCTTCAAAATTAATTTGAAAATCCTTTGTACTAGGTGGAACCACCTTCATAACAGCCCCTGTTCTTCCAATGTATTCCGTATATTCTGGGAAGAATGGAGCAAATACTATTATTTCATCTCCGGGCTCTGTAACAAGTCTAAATGCATGGGCCAAAGCACCTGCTGCACCAATTGCCATAAAAATATGCTTCGCTTCGTACGCAATACCGAATCGCCTGCTTATAGATTCAGCTACTGCAGACCTCACATCCTGTATGCCAAGAGAAGGACTGTATCCATGAATTTCCATAGGATCTTTTCCCTGATACATGTTAACCACTGCATCAGTATATCCCGCAGGGCATGGAACACTAGGATTCCCCAAACTATAATCAAACACATTCTCATAGCCTATCTCCTTGCCTCTCGCAGTAGCATACTCGCTAAGCTCTCTGATAATTGATTTCCCCTCTAGCATTTTTTTGTAAGACTTGTTAATCATCGCGTTTTCTCCTGTCGTAAAACCAATCCTCAAGTTATTAGTCTAAATTTTACCACAAAAAAGCTGTTGCACAATATGTACAACAGCCATTATCTCATTTAATCATTTCGCCTGTCATGCTCCATGTAATAAGCTGCTTTATCTGCATACATAAGCCTGTCTGCCTGATTTATTAAATCATTTACATTTTTTGCATCGTCACTCCAAAGTGCTCCAATTGCTACAGAAAACTTTTTACTCTTTCGCTCAAGTTTTTGAACTTGTTCCTCGAAATGTTCCTTTGTTATGTGAGGAATTAATACTGTAAATTCATCTCCGCCAATGCGGTAGCAATATTTTTTCTTAAAGGCAGATACTATACCTTCTGCAGTCTGCCTAATTACAGCATCACCTTCATTGTGACCATGTTCCTCGTTTACTTTTCTCAAACCATTTATATCGATAAAGCAAATGCCAACAGATACATCCATTCCATCTAATAAGGTTACAGCAGAATCAAATGCATCTCTATTTCCCAAATCAGTAAGCTTATCATGATTATTGATATAGGTGATCTCCTGGGTCATTTTATGAATTCTAAGCTCTTCTGATATAAATATTAAAAGAGATTCGACTACTTCTTTAATATCTATATCTATATCAAGCGAATAATTATCGGCTAATAAAAAACCTATAATTCCATCTTTATCTGTCAGGGAACCAACAATATATCTGGATACATTTCCCTTCAGAACTGTGCTGTAAACTTCACTGTTTATGCCTTTAATTTCTGATGTATCCTCAATAATCGCAACCTTTTCTGTGCCTAGCTGGCTTTTCCACATAGTAGGCAAATCATACTTTTCAAAGGCTTTTTTCGATGGAAGGCCTGTTCCACTAAAACGGTCATACCACTCGTAAACGCCTCCTATTTCACCTTCTATTACTTCCAGTACACATACTCTGTCGGCTTTTAATGCCGTACCCAATTCCTGCAAAGCATATTTTATGCCCGTTTTAAAATCATTTGCTGAAAGAACCTTTGCGCAATCAATAATAAATTTGTTTGATTTGTTTGTAATTACTCTATTTTCTTCCTTGCGCTTCTCAGCAGTTACATCATGAATAATGAATGCACAAAAACCTTTTTTGTAGACTGGCACCGCCCAAAACTCAAACCATTTATTAAACTGAGTATTGTAGGTACTATTAATTACAGACTGCCTCATAAAGGCAGCCTGATAAGTTAAACGAATCCAGTCTTCATCACGATTGGATACAGTTGAATAATATGTTGAACCTATAAGTTCACTGGTAGACTTCCCAACAAGACTTGCATATTTTTCATTCACAAACAAAAACAGCATATCCTTTACTGTACCAAAAGGATCTGTCACTACCTGAAAAATACAGCATGCATCTGGAAGATCTCTAAGCATATATAAAATATCTTGTGCCGAATAATCGATATTTGAAACAATATCATTCACTTTACTAGCCATTGAAACCTCTAACGGAAGAATGCCATTTCCTCATCAAGTACCTTTGCAACCTTATTAAGACCATTTGCCTTCTCAGAAAGAACGTCCATTGTATCAGAAAGATCCTGCATTGATGCCCTTGTCTCTTCTGAGCTAGCCGCATTCTCCTGTGAAATAGCAGATAGATTATTAATAGTCTCAGAAATAATTGTGCTTGCTTTCTCTGATTTATCAACGTTCTCTACAATTTCTCCAGTGAGTGCAACTGATTTATTAATATCCTCAATTAACAAATCAACCTGTTCAATGGTTCTATGAATAGTACTTCGCTGCTTGCTGATGGCTTCCTGTACACTACCAGCTTCTTCCATAGTCTTATTAGAATCAGCAGCAAGTCCCTTCATAGCTTCCTGAATATTCTGAGCTGCAGCTGCAGACTGATCCGCCAACTGACGAATCTCGTCAGCAACAACCGCAAATCCCTTACCTGCTTCACCTGCTCTAGCAGCTTCTATACTTGCATTTAATGAAAGCAAGTTTGTCTGTGCAGCAATTGCATCAATAATCTGCACGGCCTCACTAATTGTTGTAACAGCAGTATTAGTATTTCCAATTAATTCTACGATGCCATCAATTGCTGCAATGCTTTCTCTTGTAGACATTCTAAGTTCTGTAAGCTTATCTTGGCTGGCCTTAGAATTCTCCTGCATAAGATCTGCTATATTATGCATCTCATCTGTGTTTCCAATAATAAGCTGAATTGCCTCGTTAATATCATTAACGCTTTCAACTGCTTCCTGAAGAGACTCGGCCTGTGATGAAGCACCTGTCGCTACCTGAGATACAGCTGTTGTTACATTATCTGCAGTCTCTGCTATTGTCTGAACGGTATCATATAGATATGCTGCGGAATCATCTACTTCGTTAGAAGAAACTCTGGCATTACCAATAACATCACGAATCTTTGCTGCCATATCAAATAATGCCTGCGACATTTCACCTAACTCATCTTTTCTATTCTTCACTTTGTCACTCAGATGGATTTCCAAATCACCTGTTGCCATCTGACGTACAGCTCTAACATTTTCATCTATAGCTTTTATGATTTGAATAATATAAAGAATAGCTATTACAGCAAAAAATATGATAATTGCAAATGAAAGTAGTACTGTCCAAGCAACCTTCTTACTGATATACTCTGTAACTGCAATCTTCTCTAATCCAACAAACGCCATTCCATAAACTTCACCATCATCATTCGTTAAAGGAATATACGCTACATAATATGGCTGACCGTTAATCATTACGTTCTGTGCAGAGTATCGATTCTTATTTTTTATAACTTCTTCAATTACTGCATCACTAGCTTTTGTTCCTACTGCACCTTCAATACTCGAACGCACACGAGTATCACCTCTGAAGAAAGTATAATCATAGCCAGTTTCGTCATGCATTTCATGCTCTAAAGTTAAACTAGCTTCTTCTTCTTCACTCATTGAATCACCTAAATATCCCAAAACCTGCGCATATGACGCGCAAGTAGCCATAACGCCAGTCTCTATTTCATACTCCATACCTCGACGCATATTAGTAGTTCCAACAATTGTGGCGGCCAATCCAACACAGACTAAAGAAATAATCAATAATCCAAGTATTGCTGTTCTCAGTTATGATAATTTAACCATTTGGGCCAATTTATCCACTGCGCTAACGTTTTCCTTGCTCTTCATATTCGACCTCCGTAAAGATTCATCTCCCTCTCATTGATCGAACAATAATACTCAACAAAGCTAGTATGACCAACTATACGGATTATAACGTACATATAAGGACATTCTGTGAAAAAAGTATAAAAAAAGGCAACCGTAAAGAATTATTGCGGTTGCTATTTTTTATCACTATTATCGACATCTAAATTTATACTAAAATCTATGTCACTTTTTTCTAATTTATTTCGATTTATTTTACGCTGCGCCTCATGAAGCATAGCTTTAATCGCTTCCAAATCTTCGTAAGCATCGTCAGAGCTATAAGGTTTGCTTTCATCTTCAAAATTCCAATTCATATACTACATCCCCAAAAGCACTCCCTCAGTTATGTAGTGTAACAAATTAGTTTGAAGAATCCATGAAGCAGTTATGTTTTTTTCTCATTATTCTTACTAAGCATTAGCAACTAAACTAACTAAGCCCACAATAATAAGAAGTGGAAATGCTATATAGAGTAGACCACCAAATACCAAGCCAACTAAGATAAGTGGGAAGAAAACGATATATAGTAACACTTTAAATAATCCCCAGGTAGCCCTAAAAGCAAATCCAATTAATCTTCCAAATAATGCAAAGAATAAGATGAAAAATAAACATGTCATCATAATATTTTCCCTCCAATCCTATTGATTAATCAACATCAATATAACCTGGATCATCTTCCATGATGATTGCAGCTACAATGTAAGCAATAATTCCTGATCCACCTGCTAATGTAAAGATAACCCAAAGCAATCTTACTACTGTAGGGTCAAGATCTAAGTAATCTGCAATACCGCCACAAACACCACATACCTTTTTATCTGTGCTCTTGTATAATCTCTTTTTCATAATATATTTCCTTTCCTTTATCTATAAATCCGATTTCTATAAGAACTTTTTGT
>JAFYYE010000361.1 GCA_017557715.1 Pseudobutyrivibrio sp. | reverse complement strand
GGGTACATCTTCTTTGAAACTTGCTTTTTAACGCCGTCCTTAGTTTCTGTAACTTCAACCATAGGAACTCGTACATCAAGAATCTGTTCCTCGAGATGCTGAGTCTCGATTGCTTTTTCAATGTTTGTCTTGACTTTGTTCTCATAGCCTGAGTAAGTATGAACTACATACCACTTTGCCTCTGCCATATCCGATGCCTCCATTATAAATTAACTAGGATATTTACACCTTTGTTGATCACTGCATCTAATACGATGATGATCACTGCTACAACTACTGACACAGCAACAACTGCTGTTGTCTGCTTTGACACGTCTGTAGGGTCTGCCCAAACAATCTTGTTAAATTCAGCCTTAAGCCCTGCAAAACGTCCTGACTTTGTTTTCTTCTCTTCTGCCATAATAGCACCCCCGTTAGACTATTTAGTCTCCTTGTGCATTGTGTGTTTCTTGCAAAATCTGCAATACTTCTTTGTTTCCATTCTGTCAGGGTGAGTCTTCTTGTCTTTTGTCATGTTGTAATTACGCTGCTGGCATTCTGTACATGCCAATGTTATCTTTGTGCGCACAACTTCCACCTCCGTTATAATTCTACTTTGGCCTTGCTTACACTCACTCATCATAGCGAACAATTTGATGAGGCGAAAAAAGAGCATAAAAAAAAGACCTGCTTTTCTTAGTCGCTAGCTAAATTTATCATACGACAAAAGAACTGTCAAGTCTTTTTCCATTATATTCAAACAATATCAATTTCCCACCAGCGGGAAAGCAGAGCCCATGCAAATTGCCTTCGGCAATGGGCTCGCTATGGCAAACAGGCTCTCCCCACTAATGTGGGTCCCTCCTATTTGCTAGCCCTTTACACCACCAAGTGTAACGCCACCAACAATATGCTTAGAAAGGATAAGGTAAACAACGATTACAGGGAAGATAGAGAATGCTATCATCATGTAAACCTGTCCCATATCAAACTTAAGCCAGTCTGCTGAGCGTAACTGAGCAATAAGAATAGGAAGAGTCTTCTTTGTATCATCATGAAGTACAAGCGCTGGAGTGAAGTAGTTATTCCAGCTGTTTACAAAGCTGAAGATTGCCTGAACAGCAATAGCTGGCTTCATAAGTGGTACTACAATCTGATTGAATGTTCTAAATTCTCCAGAACCATCAATTCTAGCTGCCTCTACTAATGAAAGTGGAAGTGTAGAATCCATGTATTGCTTCATATAGAAGAATACAGCTGGAGATGCAATTGCAGGCACGATAAGAGCTGCTGCATTGTTATCAAGTCCCATCTTGCCAATCAACTGTAAGAAACCAAGTACAGTTACCTGTGTTGGAATCATCATGATTGCAAGAATGAAAGTGAACATAAGCTTCTTTAATTTAAAATCATATGCGTGAATAGCATATGCAGTCATTGCTGAGAAGTAGGTTGCAAGACCTGCTGTTAAAATAGCAATGATAAGTGAATTTAATAATCCATTAAATATAGGAAGTGTTCCATTTTTAAGATTTGTCCAGTTCTCTACAAAATGTGTACTTGGAACTGGTGTAAATCCCAAACTGAGCTCTGAATTACTTCTTGTTGCATTAATAAATAATACATAAAACCAGAATAAACACAAGAATGAAATCAGAATTAATACTACATATGAAACTACTCTTCTAACATGAACAGATGCACCTGTGTCCTGTTTTCCCGCTATAGTTGTATTTGCTGCTAAATCCATATTATTCTCCTTACTTCTATTTAATATATCCCAATAGAACTACTTAACCTTTTCTGAATTTGTAAACTTAAATACTATTAAGCTCAGAATACCAGTTATGATAAACAAGAATACTGAAAGCGCACCAGCCAAACCGTAGTTCTTGCTAAAGAGGTGCTTATTCAGATACATGATAAGTGTCATTGATGAACGCATTGGGTCACCTGTTCCGTTTGTTAAAATCTGTGGAACATCAAACATCTGCAAACCACCAATAAGTGATGTAATCATAACAAAGATAAGAATTGGCTTGAGCAGCGGTAATGTAATTTTATAGAAAATCTGAGTAGATGTTGCGCCATCTACCTGTGCAGCCTCAAAGAGTGATGGGTCGATACCCAACATTCCGGCCATCAGAAGAATTGTCGTATTTCCAAACCACATAAGGCAGTTCATTGTTGCTACCAAAGTACGAACTGTCCACACGTGACTCATAAATTGATAAGCCTCTTTGAAAACTCCAATCTGCATAAGCATTGAGTTAATAGGGCCACTATCTGAGAATAAAGTAAAGAACAACATCGCAAAAGCAGATGCCATGATTAAGTTTGGTAAGTAAATTACTGTCTTAAAGAATGTCTGGCATTTCAATCTAAGTGATGGATCTGTAAACCATGCTCCCAAGAGGAGTGAAAGTAAAATCTGTGGAATGAAGCCCATTAACCACATAATCATCGTATTAATAAAATATGTTGGCAAATCACCGTTTGCGATAATTGTGCCATAGTTCTGAAGCCCTACGAAGTTAGGACCAATCTGAGTAAGACCTGAACGGTAATTCTCAAAAAACGAATTGTAAATAGTTGTTGCAAGTGGCACCAACTGGAATATTAAAAAGATTACTGTAAATGGAATTAAGAATATATATCCCCATTTGTTGTAGCTTACTACTTTGCTCTTCTTGTTCATAAGTGCTCCCTTTTGTATTTCTTTAATATAGGGCGCATAGGAACTAACCCATGCGCCCCCATTATTTTATTTCCCGCTAAATGTAATTGTAAAAATTACTCCGCTGTAAGCTCAGGATACTTCTCAACGATAGCCTTCTTGAACATGTCAAGTGCCTCTTCCTTTGTAGCATTACCCTGGAAGTAGTTCTTTGCTGCCTTCTGAAGCTCTTCGTTACATCCCTGATCATATGCAGAAATATTTGAAAGATCTACCTTCTCAGCACCATCAGCGAGCTGCTTGTATGGGTTCTGTCCGCCAAGGAGTGCGATGTTACCATCATCAGATGAAGCGAGGTCTGCAAGAACTGACTTGCTGTTTACGCAATCCTGATCCTGTGTAGCGATATCCTTAAGGATAGCCTTATCTGTTGTCATCTTAAGGATGATATCCTTTACGAGGTTAGCATTGTCTGTACCTGTTGCAGCGCAGATCCATGTACCACCCCAGTAGTAAGACTGTGGTCCTACGCAGTAGCCCCAGCCGCCCTTGCTAGCGATTGAAGCAGGATCATCTGCGTTAAGGCAGAAGTTGAAGAACCAAGCTGGTCCAAAGTAGCAGAATACCTTTCCTTCAGGGTTCTTACCCTTTGCCCAGTCATCACCCCAAAGGTCATCTGTATCCTCAGCCTTTGCATCTACAAGAGCCTTAGAATCATCGATCCACTTCTCAATGTTCTTATCCAAAATAACCTTGCCGTCCTGTACCCACTTGCCAGAAACGTTGTTAGAATATACACGGAATGTATCGTTTACAGAGCACATTGTGTAACCAGCATCAGCAACCTTAGCTGCTGTCTCGTTGTACTTATCCCAATCAGCTACAGCTGCCTGTACTTCATCAGGATCATCTGTTCCAAGGATTTCCTTAGCTGCTTCTCTGTTGTAGATAAAACCAGCTGAGCAAGCCTGCCATGAAGAACCCTTTAACTTACCGTTGCTATCTGTAACGATTGACTGTGTGTATGTATACTGATCAGCAAGATCTGCATCTGTGATACCAAGATCTGCTAATGCCATAGCGTAATCTGTATCTACATACTTAAGAGCGTAATCAGCTTCTACTAAGAATAAATCAACCTTATCATCAGCTGCTGCTGACTCCTGTGCAAGAAGTGCCTCATCAAGGTTGTTCTGGTATGCATTGTCTGTAGATGGAGTAATTGTCCAAACTACCTCAACATCACCAATCTTACCATGAGTAGCGTCAACCTCTTCGTATCCAGGATAGTGTGACTTAAGTCTTGACTGGAACTCATCATTCCAGCACTGGATGTTAAGTACTTTACCTGTGTCCTCAGGTAACTCTGCTGCAGCTTCAGTTGTCTCTGTTTCTGTTGCTGCGTTGTCCGCTGGAGCTTCTGTAGCTGCGTCTGAGCCACCACAACCAGCAAACATTGTTGCTGTCATTGTTGCTAATGCAAGCAAACTAACAATTCTTTTTTTCATTTTGTGTTCCTCCCAAAATTTTTATGTGTCGTGCACATATTTTTTTAAGTAACTGCATTTATTTAAGTTGATTTCTCAACTAAATGCCTAATTTAGTTTCTTGAGGGTATCCCCTTCAAGCAACCATCCCTTAACTGTGATTTGTTGAATCAATGTAGTCTTAGGTTTTTCAATTAAAGCAACCAGACTCTTAGCTGCCAGAGTTCCAAGCTCTTCGGTATTCTGTCTGTAGGTTGTAAGACGTGGCCTAATGTGTCTTGCGACTTTGATTCCATCAAATCCTACCACCGAAATATCCTCAGGGATTCTCAATCCCCTTTCAGCTATGGCTCTCATGCCGCCGTATGTAGCATAATCGTCTGGGTAAAAGATACAGGTTGGTCGAGTTCTGAGTTTCAAAAGCTCAAGTGTTTTTTCATAAGCACCATGAGTATCTCTATAAGGAGATTCTTTAATGTATTCCTCAGGAATCTCTATCCCGTATTCTTCAAGCTTTCTATTAAATGTTACCAATCTTAAATTTGTAGTGGCTGATTCGGCACCGTGTATATAAGCGATTTTCGTATGTCCATTCTGAACAACAAAATCAACTAAGTCCGACATACCTCCTACGTTATCAGAAAGGATTGTGGTGGTTTCATTATATATATGATCAATTGTGACTACCGGTATGTTGCTCTTTACAAGTTCAACAACCTCTGGGTCATCAAAATGAACATTTGCAATAATGACTCCATCAAACCTTCTGTATCTTGCATGCTCTAGATAGGATGCCCTACCCGGCTTGCTTCTATCATTCGATATAAATGTTATATCGTAACCCTCTTTTTCGACTTCCCTCTTAAAACTCTCTAAAACTCCCGCAAAGAAATCATGAGTCAGACCGCTGTTTGCTTCGTCCATGAAAAGGACTCCTACATTATGTGTGCGGTTTGTTTTCATCGATTTCGCTGCTGCATTTGGAACATATCCCATTTCCTTAGCAGCTTTTCTAATTCTCACCTTTGTTTCTGCACCAATATCACTGTGGTCGTTTAGAGCCTTACTTACAGTTGCTATTGATACGCCACATTCTGATGCAATGTCTTTCAATGAAACCATTGCGCTCTCCCTGCTTAAGTACGATTATCGTCTTAATCGTTTTCGTTAACTTAAATATAGCTCGATTTAAGTAGATTAACAAGTCTTTTTCGAAAATTTGTCTTTTCGTAACAGTTTCGTGTTTCGTTTTAGGCTAATTTGCACAAAAATATATAGGGGTAATTGCAATTTAACCCTTTTGTGATATTCTTTATGTGGAATAACCCTGTTTATTTACTTAAACGTTTACGGGTCTAATATTTTAAAAAAAGCGTGAACGCCCACTCTTGCGCACTTAATCGTTTTCTACACGCTGTTTTTTTCGAAATAATTATAAATTTTTAGATGTTAAAGGGAGGATCACATGAAGTACGGATTTTTCGATGACAAGAATAAAGAATATGTCATCACAACTCCAAAGACTCCTTTGCCATGGATTAACTATCTAGGCTGCAAGGATTTCTTTACATTATTATCAAACACTTGCGGAGGTTACACCTTCTACAAGGATGCAAAGCTTCTTCGTATGACTAGATATCGTTATAACGATACAACACCAGATACAAACGGAAAGTATTTCTATATTAAAGATGGTGAGACAATCTGGAATCCAGGCTGGCAGCCAACAAAAACAGAGCTTGATTCTTATGAATGTCGTCACGGTATCGGCTACAGCAAATTTACAGGCGAAAAAAATGATATTGAAGCAGCACTTGTTACTTTCGTTCCTGTAAATGATGCAGTTGAGCTGACTAAGGTAACTCTTACCAATAAGTCATCTGCTAAGAAAGATATTCAGCTGTTCTCTTATGTTGAGTGGTGCTTATGGAACGCTGATGATGATATGAAGAACTTCCAGCGTAACCTTTCTATCGGTGAAGTTGAAGTTGTAGATTCTACTATTTACCACAAGACAGAATACAGAGAGCGTCGTAATCACTATGCTGTTTACTCTGTAAACTCAAAGATTGATGGTTTCGAAACAAGCCGTGATGAATTCAGAGGTGCTTACAACGGACCTGATAAGCCTGCAGCTGTTATTGCTGGAAAACTTAACAACACAATCTGCTCAGGCTGGTATCCAATCGCCTCTCATCAGATTAACGTTTCTCTTAACGCTGGTGAATCAAAGACATTCGTTTTCGCTCTTGGCTATATTGAAAATGCTGAGGACGATAAATGGGAAGCTCCAAGCGTAATTAACAAGAAGAAGGCAACAGCTCTTCTTTCAAAATATCAGACTGCAGAAGCATTTGATGCTGCTCTTGCAGAGCTTTGCAACTACTGGGATGGACTTCTTGCTAAGTTCCACATTGAGTCTAAGGACGAGCATGTTAACCGTATGGTAAACATCTGGAATCAGTATCAGTGTATGGTCACATTCAATATGTCTCGTTCAGCTTCTTACTACGAGTCAGGAATTGGCCGTGGAATGGGATTCAGAGATTCTTGCCAGGATCTTCTTGGATTCGTTCATCTTATTCCAGACAGAGCTCGTGAGAGAATTATCGATATTGCTTCAACACAGTTCCAGGATGGTTCAGCATACCACCAGTATCAGCCACTTACAAAGAAGGGTAATTCTGATATCGGTTCCGGATTCAACGACGATCCACTTTGGCTCATTGCTGGAACAAGCGCTTACATCCGCGAGACAGGTGATACATCAATCCTTACAGAGACTGTTCCATATGACAATGATATGTCAGTTGCAACATCTCTTATGGAGCACTTAAAGCGTTCATTCGATTACATTGTAAATCACAAGGGTCCACATGACCTTCCACTTATTGGACGTGCTGACTGGAACGACTGCTTGAACCTTAACTGCTTCTCTGAGCATCCAGGTGAAAGCTTCCAGTGCTTCGGACCAAGCGAAGGTCCTGTTGCTGAGTCGGTATTCATCGCTGGTATGTTTGTAAAATATGGTCGCGAGTATGCAGACCTTTGCAAGCTTATGGGTGACAACGCTGAGGCAGAAAGAGTTCTCGGTGAAGTTGATAAGATGATTAAGGCCATTGAAAAAGATGGTTGGGACGGCGAGTGGTTTGTACGTGCTTATGATGCTTACAGCCACAAGATTGGTTCTAAGGAATGTGACGAGGGTCAGATTTACATCGAGCCACAGGGTATGTGCGTAATGGCCGGTGTAGGTGTTGACGATGGCAACGCTAAGAAGGCCCTTGATTCTGTTAAGGAAAAGCTTGATACAAAGTACGGTGTTATGATTCTTCAGCCAGCTTACACAAGATATCATCTTGAGCTTGGTGAGATCACATCATATCCACCAGGATATAAAGAGAATGCTGGTATCTTCTGCCACAACAATCCATGGATTTCTATCGCAGAGACATGCATCGGAAGAGGAGACAGAGCATTCGAGGTTTACAAGAAGACATGTCCTTCATACATTGAGGATATCTCAGAGATTCACAGAACTGAGCCTTATGTATACTCACAGATGGTTGCTGGCGCAGATGCTAAGTTCCACGGTGAGGCTAAGAACAGCTGGCTTACAGGTACAGCTGCTTGGACATTTACAAATATCTCTCAGTATATTTTAGGTATTTATCCTACACTTGAGGGACTTTCAGTTAACCCATGTACTCCTGCAGAGTTTGGCGATTTCAATGTGACACGTGTTTATCGTGGCGTTACTTACAACATTGAAATCAAGAACCCTAACAAGGTACAGAAGGGCGTTGCAAGCTTGCTTGTTGACGGAAAAGAAATCAAAGGAAATATCATTCCATTCGATGGCAGCAAGAAGACAGTTAATGTCGTTGCTACCATGAAATAGTTTCTTTTCATTTTCTTCATATATTACATTCTCCTTCAAAAGAACGCTGGGCATTTGACATGCCTGGCGTTTTTGCTGTTTAATGATAAACATGAATAGAACGCTTACTTATACAATCCCAACTGAATACGACGGATTTCAGATAGATAAATTTCTCAAGGCTCAGGGCTACTCTTCTGCCAATATCACTGCTATCAAGAAGATGCCAAATAACGTGGTTATCGATGATGAGTGGGTGCATATGAACAGAAAGCTTTCAGCAGGAGATGTGCTGACTGTAAATATTTCCGAGGATGATTCTTCCGAAAAGATTCCTGCTGTTAAAATGCCTTTGGATATTGTCTATGAAGACGAGGATATCATTGTGATTAACAAACCTGCCGGACTTCCGATTCATCCAAGTCTCAACCATTACGAAGACTCTCTGGCAAATAGTCTTGCATATTACTACGAATCACAAGGGAAACCTTTTATCTTTAGATGCGCTAACCGCCTTGATAAAAATACCTCCGGGCTCACTGTAATTGCAAAGCATCTTGTCAGCGCCAATATTCTTTCAACAATGGTAAAAAACAGAGATTTCCACAGAGAATACTATGCAATTGTACGAGGCCATATCGACCCACCTCAGGGAACTATAGACGCTCCTATTGGGCGAGTTGGAGATTCTATTATCACCAGACAGGTGGACTTTAAAAATGGAGAGAGGGCCGTCACCCACTATGAAGTTATAAAAGAAGAAAATGGGCACAGCCTGATTTCAATTCATCTTGAAACTGGCCGCACCCATCAGATACGAGTTCATTTTAAATATATTGGACATCCATTAATCGGGGATCATTTGTATAATCCTGATTTTGAATATATGCAGAGACAGGCTTTGCATTCGCATAAGATTGAGTTTGTGCATCCGATAACAAAAACGGTAATGGAGTTTGTGGCTCCATTACCTAATGATATGTCTGCAATATTTAATTCATCTGCGCTTTAAGATCTTCGTACTCTCTGTTGATTTCAGCTACTGTAGCTGTATCCCCAGCGTCGCTATCTGGATGATAAATTTTAATCAAATCCTTATAGCGCTTCTTCAAATCTTTTTTATTGGACACACCGGAGAAGAACATTTCGCCGTGGACTATGTTATCGGACATAGTAACACCGGTCTCTTCTCTGGAATTTGCCTCAACTTGATCGTAGAACTTCTTCTTACGCTCGAACTGCTTTTTATCATCCGCAAGCTTTTGCGTCTCTCTAATGAGCATTTCCCATTTGAGATTAAACTGCTTCTCCTGCTGTTCAAGTGTACGAATTCTCGCATCAACTTCTCTTTTTTCTTTTAGTAAATCGTCCCATGCTTTTTCTAACTCTTTATGTCGATTCTCAAGTGCCTGCATGTCGATCTTATCCTGACATGTGAGATTCTTTGCCATAATATTTCTCCCGCTATAACTGTATAACCTTAGGTTTTGGAACCTTGAATAAATTATACTATAGCAATCCAATATGTGTAAATTAGAACAATGGGCAAGTATTTTTTATCTGCTTTTGTACACTATGCCCGAACATGGACCAAGTGTCGTATGAAGATTTCCACCCTCAACAGTTATATCGGTCGGCATGATGGAATACCCAACCTCATTACTCAAAATCAATCTCTCCATCTGACAATTAAGTGGTACACCAGCTATCCAAACGGGCACATCCACTTCTATGTCATGGCCGTTAGAATTAATCAAAACGATAATCTGCTCATTGCTGGTAAATCTTCCGTAGCTAATAAATCCCTGTCCACAATTCAAGAATCTAAAGGAGCCTTCTTTTATGGCATGACTCTGCTTATGAATCATAATAATGTCACGGGTATAATCTATTAAATCATAGTTTGCACTGCCCCATGGATATGTGCGTCTGCTATCTGGGTCGGTAAATCCGCATACCCCTGCCTCGTCACCATAATACAGGGTAGGAGCGCCAGGCCAGGTAAGCTGAATCATTTCCGCAAGCTTCATAACAGGAATGCTCACGCCCTCCTCTGCAGCCTTTGTTCCCTTTGTAGCTATTCTACCAACCGTGTGGTTCGTTCTTGTTAAGAAGCGCGAATGGTCATGGTTTGACAGCTGATTCATGGCACAATACAAAGAAGGGGTCTTAAGTCTTGCCATGAAATGCAACATGGTATTCTTAAAGCGCTCTCCATCTCCCAAGGCACTTGGCTGGAATTCATCTGAATGCTTTTCCATACCAGTAAGGAAATATGTAAGAGGCTCCATGAAAGCATCATAGTTCATAACAGTATCCCACTGATCTCCCTGAAGCCATGCAGTAGGATTTCCATAGTGTTCAGCCAAAATAATCGCGTTAGGATTAGCGCTTTTTACTGCATCTCTAAAATCATGCCAGAATTTGTGATTAAATTCCTCCGAATGCCCTAAATCTGCCGCAACATCAAGACGCCAGCCATCACAATTATAAGGTGGGCTAACCCATTTCTTTCCTATCTCCATTATGTACTTGTACAGTTCTGGAGACTCCTCATAATTTAGCTTTGGAAGCGTATCATGGCTCCACCAGCCATCATAACTCTTATTATCTGGCCAACTATCTTCATAAAACTTAAAGAAACTATTATAAGGACTATCCTTGCTCTCGTAAGCGCCGGGTGCATAGCCCTCGGCCTTAGAATATATTTTTTCGCGGTTTAACCATTTATTGAATGATCCACAATGATTAAATACACCATCGATAATTACTCTTATACCTTTTTGATGAGCTTCATTTACAAAATTCGCAAAGAACTGATTACTTGCTTCCAAATTAGCCTTGTTTGTGACGCGAAGCTTGTACTTTGTTGCATGGGTATTGTCATAATCGCCAGGTGATAGACATTCGCCACCATCCTTTTTAATTACTGTAAAATGTGGATCGATGTAATCATAATCAGAAGTGTCATATTTATGATTAGATGGGGACACAAATAATGGGTTGAAGTAAATAACCTCCACACCAAGGCTCTTAAGATAATGCAGCTTCTGGCGGACACCCTCTAAGTCGCCACCATAAAATCTGCCTATATCAAGATTTGCAGGCATAGCACTCCAGTCCTTAACACCTTCTACTGGAGCACCTACATAATGATATTCATTTGTCTCTACATCGTTTGTTGGATCACCATTATAGAATCTATCCACAAGAATCTGGTACATAACCGCACCTTTTGACCATGCAGGTGTGGAAAACCCTGGCATGATAGAAAACTCATAGTGCTCCCTATAGTCCCTCCAAAGACCTACTCTGTCATAGTAATAATGGTCAAGGCCCACTACAAGTTCAAAATAATATCTAAATTCCTTTTCGCCCAGTTGGACTGTGCAAGAATAGAAATCAAATTCTCCTCGAGTCCTGTCCAAGTGCATTCTTACAGTAAGATTATCAGACTTGGACATCAGAAAAACATCTACATCTTCCTGATGATATACTCTAATACTGATAGTTACCAAAGAGTTTACATCTGGTTCCATAGGATATCTATATTCAGCTGTTCCATCAGAGTATATTGCGTGGATATTCATATGAGCCCCCTCACTGAATAGCAAATATTTTTAGATAGTAAAAAAGACAGCAACGATCGCTGTCTTTTTAGGAGAAGGTATTTTTACTATGGGGTTAGTAAAAATTATATAATGTATTGGGGGGTTTTTACGATGTTTATTATATGGCGGCGCAACACTTAAGTGTGCACAAACATAACAAAACCTCCCAATATTTTTTGTGCATATTACACTAATTATCCCAATTAATACCTTCTACAGCGACTCCCTCGAGGCTTTCTTCGGTATCATCATCCTTACATTCATCACCAAATAGAGCTTCGAACTCACTTCTACTAATCTTTTCTTTCTCTAATAATAGATTAGCACATTTGTGTAAAATAGGTTCATTCTCTTTCAAAAGATTCACAGCTTTTTCATAACATTCATCGATGATAGATTTAACCTCATCATCAATAGCCTTAGCTGTAGCATCTGAAAATCCCTTAGTGTGAGCAAGGTCTCTTCCAATGAATACCTCTTCTTCATCATCCCCATAATGAATCATACCAATAGACTTTGAGAAGCCGTACTTAGTAACCATATTTCTAGCAGTCTGTGTTGCCTGCTTGATATCCTGCGATGCGCCAGTTGTCACATCATCAAATATAAGCTCCTCAGCCACACGTCCACCTAATGAAACGATAATGTCCTGAATCATCTTACCCTTAGTAACAAACATCTCATCATTTTCATTAATAGGCATTGTATAGCCGGCTGCACTCGCTCCTGTAGGAATAATAGATACTGAATAAACAGGACCTACATCTGGAAGCAAATGGAATAATATAGCATGTCCACTCTCGTGGTAGGCTGTAATCTTCTTTTCCTTATCAGAAACCACACGGCTCTTCTTTTCTTTTCCGATTCCAACCTTAACAAATGACTTTTTAATATCGTCGTTTTTAATGTACTGTCTATCCTCGCCGGCAGCAAGAATAGCTGCTTCATTAAGAAGATTCTCCAAATCTGCACCTGTGAAGCCAACAGTAGTCTGGGCAATCTGGTGTAAATCGACATCCTCACCAAGCATCTTGTTTGATGCGTGAACCTTGAGGATTTCCTCACGTCCCTGAACATCAGGACGACCTACATAGACCTTTCTATCGAAACGTCCTGGACGCATGATAGCGTGATCAAGAATATCCACACGATTGGTAGCAGCCATAACGATAATTCCTTCGTTTACGCCGAAACCATCCATTTCAACAAGAAGCTGATTAAGTGTCTGCTCACGCTCGTCATGTCCGCCGCCCATACCTGTACCACGGCGTCTTGCAACGGCGTCAATCTCATCGATAAAGACAATACAAGGTGCGTTCTGCTTAGC
>JAFYYE010000360.1 GCA_017557715.1 Pseudobutyrivibrio sp. | reverse complement strand
TCCTCTGCAATTTCACCAGTCTGAAGCTCTACCGTACCAACATATGGCTCCTTAAGACCCATATCCTTGATGACACGCATGATACCAAGATCGATAGCGCCGCCTACATCAAGCTTTCCATTCTTTGGTGGAAGGTCTACGATTGAAACATTAGGAAAGCCCTTTACTTCGCCCTTGCTGTTTGCAGTAACTGTGATTCCCTTCATTGGACCAGAGCCCTGAATCTGAAGAGTAACCAAATCATCCTCGCCCTTAAGCATTACGCCCATCATTGAACCTGCTGAAAGCATACGTCCAAGGGCTGCTGTAACTATAGGTGATGTATTGTGACGCTCTCTGGCTTCTTCCACTAAATCCTTGCTTGTGATGGCAAATGCTCTAACTGCGTCATTTGCTGCTGTTGCTCTAACTATATAATCGCTCATTATTTTGTTACCTCTCTTGCTATAAAATACAATCTATCACTATCGGCCTTAGGGGCTGCCATTGTTGCAACATCCAAAACCTCTAAAAGTTCTAATCCACTTTCGACTATTGCCGACTTAACCTCATCCACTGTGAATGCATGCTGGAGATGCTCCTCCTCATATCTGTCGAAGGTGCCTTCCTCATTCTCCTCGTAAATCGTAAGGTAATAGGCGTTGTCTCTGGTTTCATCATCGTAATCATTTTCCCAGATAAAGCTACCTTCCTCACGATTTTCAGCAATAGTACTGCTTCCAAGCTGCTGATAAAAATGCTCTGTCTTAATATCAAAAATAAAAAGCCCCTTAGGGTCCAGATAATTATTTGCCAGCTTGCATACTGTAAGTAATTCATCATAGTCCCTGAGATAATTAATGCTATCGCAAAGACTGACCACTGCTCCTACGGTGCCATAGAGCTCAAACTCTCGCATATCCTGACATAGATAAAGGATTCCATCGGAATCCTCTGCCGCCATTGCCTCCATAAGCATATCATAGGAAACATCAATGCCTATCATATCGTAGCCTGCTGCCTTGAGACGTCTGGTGATTTGTCCAGTGCCGCAACCAAGGTCGCAAACGATTTCCATTGGCATATTATATTTTTCAAATAATGTCTTTATGTTTGCCGCCCATATGTCGTAAGGCACATTATCCATGTACCTGTCATAGACACTGGCAAAACCTGTGTAAGCTTCCATCTGCTACTATACCCTCTTAGATAAAAAGCTGGTTATCTTTCTAATAATTTCAAAATCGTCCTGAATTTCTTCAACCTTGAGACGATTCTCCTCGGAAAATCCTACCAAAATATCATGATTAGCCTCGGCGAGGTAGTCCATGATACCATCGATATCACTCTTGATATTCTTAGGACACTTAATGTAGTGACGCTTTCCAGCTGTGATATAAAGTGTGTAAGTGATTGAGAAATGATGCCATAAAAACTTGTGCATGGTGGAATATTTGTAAATCCAAATGATGGCATCAATAGGAACGATAGCCACGCCATAGCTACTGGTCTCGATGAAGTAATGCTCGGTAATGAACATATCCTCAGTAGCCAACTGCGGAAGTGTGGCAAGCTCTTCTTCTGCCTCTGCCAGAATATCTGCAGGCTTTCCGTAGGCTCTGGTTTTCTGAACAGGAATAGATAGTACAGGAAAAGCTATAAAAACGCAATATACAATAATAGATAAAATGCTATAAATACCTGCAAAAATATAAATAAATCCGAAAAGCTGATCCACAATTCCAGTAGCATCCGGCTCAGAAATAGTGTAGCTAGAAACTGTGGACATGATACCCTCTTCGCTCCAATTTAAGTCTCTGGCCAAATTAGAAAGAAGAGATCTTGCAGCATTTGACTCGTAAAGAATCTGACCTCTGACTGTAAGCTCTTCGATAGTAGGAGTACCCTGCTCACAGGTGTTTGGATCGAGAAGCACAATCACACACTCGGAATTAACCATAGTGTAATAATAGTATCCTCTGGTGCGGTCCAACCATTTACTGGTGTAGCCAGTGAAGTAAAGGTCGATCAGCTGGAACTTTGCGTATGTTTCCTTTTTGTTGTATAGCTGGTAAAGACTCACGTTATCCTCTGAATAAGTCTTTGGAAAAAGCATGTGTCCAACAGGAAACAGCAATGTCAAAACCAAGAGAATAGCAAGAAATATAATAGGAGCATAAAGCCTATTTTTGTAATATGTCTTTATTGACCTTGTAATTAAATGCTCCAGTGAATCCATATATACTCCAGAAAATTTTATTATCTATGTGCCTCAAGCCACTGGTAAAGATCTTCGAATACCTGCTCTTTATCCATTTCATGAAGGATTTCATGTCTGTCGCCCTTGTAAAGCTTTAGAGCCACATCCTTGATGCCTGCCCTCTTGAACGCCTCAGCAACCTGTGTTGTGCCCTCTCCAAGGTTTCCTACAGGATCTGAATCACCTGAAACCACAAGGAGTGGCATGCTTGTGCGCATCTTTGAAACGCACTCAGCTGTTCCGTCATATTTAACTGCTTCTGCCAAGCCTTTATAAGCATTGACAGTAAACATAAATGTACAATAAGGATCGTTATAGTATTTCTCAACAGCCCGAACGTCCTTAGTGAGCCATGAATTGCCATAATCATTTCCATAGCAATCGTACTGTTTGTATGGCTTGCTGTAGCTCATATTCTGAACCAGCTTGCTGCGATAATTCTTTCCTCTAAAGAATGAAAGAATGCTGATGACAGCAAGACCAGCTGTGCATGTGGCAGCAGGCTCCTGACCTGTACCCATAATAATAGCGCCACTCATAGCCTCGATATATGCAGCCTTTACAGAAAGGAACTTTCTAAGCATGTAAGAACCCATTGAATGTCCTAAAATAAAGTACTTTAATGATGGGTATGCTTTTCTGGTCATAGAATAGTGAGTGTAAATATCCTCCACCATATCATCGGATGGGTGCTTGCCTGTCATAACACCAAGCTCCTCATCGCTTGCAACTGAATGACCGTGACCGATATGATCGTGACCAACAACCACATAGCCCTTTTCTGCTAAGAATGTAGCGAATTCGTCGTATCTTTCTATATATTCAAGCATTCCATGAACCAACTGCAATACTGCAACTGGCTCCCCATCTGGAATCCACTTTCTACAATGAATAACCGAATGACCATCGGCTGAATTAAATGTATATTCTTCTTGCCTTATCAAACCATTTTCCTCCCAAAAAAAATGATAACTACTCTCATACTTCAAGTAGTTATCATTTTAAGTTATTTCTATGGTATATTCAACTTTATATTTTGTACAAATTCTTCGCGCCTGCGCCCTTAAGACGAGCCATGGCACGAGCCATATTATTTGTAGAAATCTGGTACTCGATACGACTCTGCTTCTGCTGAAGCTGCTCCTGAGCACGCTCCAATGCCTCCTGGGCACGGAATGTATCAATATCCTCAGGACGCTCACATGAATAAGCTACAACTGTAACGGAGCCATCCATGTTGACAGAAACCAATCCATCAGAAATGATAGCCTTACGCATCTCACCTTCACCAGTCTTGAAGCGAATCTCTCCAATCTCAACGATACCTGTAAAGACCTCGTGATGATTGAGAATAGCGGCTTCGCCATCTGCACCTGGGAATACCAAAATCTCGCACTTACCTTCGTAGAAGATTCCATCGCAGGCAACTATTTTTAAATCAAATAATGATGCCATATGCTACTCCTTTGCAAGGTCTGCTGCCTTCTTCTTAACATCATCAATTGTACCAACGTTAAAGAAGGCTGCCTCTGGATACTCATCCATCTCTCCATTAAGGATGGCCTTGAAACCACGAACTGTCTCCTTTACAGTAACGAACTGTCCCTTTACGCCTGTGAAGTTCTCAGCAACTGAGAATGGCTGTGAAAGGAATCTCTGTACCTTACGTGCACGATAAACAGTAAGCTTATCCTCGTCTGAAAGCTCTTCCATACCAAGGATAGCGATAATATCCTGAAGCTCTTTATACTTCTGAAGAATTTCCTGTACGCCACGGGCAACTGCATAGTGCTCCTCGCCTACTACGTCTGGCTCAAGGATACGTGATGTTGACTCAAGTGGATCAACAGCTGGATAAATACCCTGCTCAACAATCTTACGAGAAAGAACTGTTGTAGCATCCAAGTGTGAGAATGTAGTAGCTGGGGCTGGGTCAGTTAAATCGTCCGCTGGCACGTAAACTGCCTGAACTGATGTGATTGAACCGTTCTTTGTAGAAGCGATTCGCTCTTGAAGCTCACCAAGGTCATTAGCAAGTGTAGGCTGGTAACCTACGGCTGATGGCATACGACCAAGAAGG
>JAFYYE010000359.1 GCA_017557715.1 Pseudobutyrivibrio sp. | reverse complement strand
TTAATCTCAGGCTCAAGCTTGCTTAAATACTCAGTATTTGTCTCTGATTTAAGGAACTGGATAATTGTAGTGGTGCGTCCCTGTGACGCATATCTAATTGCCTGGCCTAATGCAGCTGCAGACTTTCCCTGTCCCGTTCCATAGTATACCTGAACAATTCCTTTTTCCATAAGTCTCCTTATTTCTTAAAGCTAGCTCTCTTTCTAAGTGTTGGATCAAGAATTCTCTTTCTGATACGAAGAGATTCTGGTGTAACCTCTAATAACTCATCAACATCAATGAAATCCAATGCCTGCTCAAGGCTAAGTACCTTAGGTGGAACAAGTGTAAGTGCCTCGTCTGCTGAAGATGAACGAGTATTTGTAAGATGCTTCTTCTTACATACATTGAGCTCTACATCCTCTGCACGTGAACACTGACCGATAACCATTCCTGAGTAAACCTTCTCGCCTGGTCCAATGAAAAGTGTACCACGGTCCTGAGCTGAGAAAAGTCCGTAAGTAACTGACTCACCAGTCTCAAAAGCGATAAGACTACCAAGCTTACGATATGAGATATCGCCCTTGTAGATTTCATATCCATCGAAAATTGTATTAATTATACCATTTCCTTTTGTATCTGTCATAAATTCTCCACGATATCCAATAAGACCACGTGAAGGAATCTTAAACTCAATACGAGTATAACCACCTGCGATAGGTGTCATATTCTGAAGCTCACCCTTTCTCTGAGAAAGCTTCTCGATAACTGCACCAGTAAATTCATCTGGAACATCAACATAAGCACGCTCCATTGGCTCGAGCTTATGACCCTTTTCGTCCTCTTTGTAAAGAACCTCTGCCTTTGAAACGGCAAACTCAAAGCCTTCACGACGCATGTTCTCGATAAGAACTGAAAGGTGGAGCTCACCACGACCAGAAACCTTAAGTGAATCTGGTGAATCTGTATCCTCTACACGAAGAGAAACATCTGTATTAAGCTCCTTCATAAGACGCTCACGGATGTGACGTGATGTAACGAACTTTCCTTCCTGACCAGCAAGTGGGCTATCATTTACAATGAAGTTCATTGAAATAGTAGGCTCAGAAATCTTCTGGAATGGAATTGGGTTTGGTGCATCTGGTGCGCAGATTGTATCACCAATGTGGATATCTGAAATACCAGAAATCGCAACGATTGAACCAATCTGAGCTTCTGTAACATCTACTTTATTAAGACCATCATACTCAAAAAGCTTTGAAATACGAACCTTATTATTCTTAGACTCATCGTGTGCATTTACAACGATTGCATCTTGATTAACCTTGATAGAACCGTTTTCTACCTTACCGATACCGATACGTCCAACATACTCGTTGTAATCGATTGTAGAAATAAGCACCTGTGTAGGAGCCTCTGGGTCTCCCTTTGGAGCTGGAATATAATCAACGATAGTCTCGAAGAGTGCTGTCATATCCTTGTGCTCTTCGTTAAGGTCTCTGATAGCGAAACCTTCCTTAGCTGATGCATAGATAAATGGGCAATCAAGCTGCTCATCAGAAGCATCAAGATCCATGAAAAGCTCTAATACTTCATCAATAACCTCGTCTGGACGAGCCTCTGGTCTATCGATTTTGTTGATACATACAATAACTGGTAAATCAAGATCAAGTGCCTTCATAAGAACGAACTTAGTCTGAGGCATAGCACCCTCGAAAGCATCTACTACGAGGACAACTCCATTTACCATCTTAAGAACACGCTCAACCTCACCACCGAAATCAGCATGACCTGGTGTGTCGATGATGTTAATCTTTGTGCCCTTATAATATACTGCTGTATTCTTTGAAAGAATAGTAATACCACGCTCACGCTCAATATCATTTGAGTCCATGACACGCTCAGCCACTTCCTGATTCTCTCTAAATACACCTGACTGCTTTAAAAGCTCATCTACAAGTGTAGTTTTACCATGATCTACGTGTGCGATGATGGCAATATTTCTAATATCTTCTCTACTTTGTACTGACATAAAAAATCCTTTTCTACTGTGTATAAAACTGCTACTCAGTAAAAACCCCTAAAAATACGGCGGTTACAATAACAAGCAATATGTATCTCCGCTCGACTAACACGTCTCGCTAAAGATACACATTAGCTTGTTACCTACCGCCTTACTTATTCTCGGAGATATTATTACCTTCGAGACAATTTGTCAATAACAATTTTTATTTAACGGGTGTTAATACGCTTTTACCACCCATGTATGGACGAAGTGCCTCTGGAATAGCAACGCTACCGTCTTCGCGTAAGTTGTTCTCGAGGAATGCGATAAGCATACGTGGTGGAGCAACAACTGTATTGTTAAGTGTGTGAGCGAAATACTTACTTCCGTCTTCACCCTTAACACGAATCTTAAGACGACGTGCCTGAGCATCTCCAAGATTTGAGCAGCTACCTACCTCAAAGTACTTCTTCTGACGTGGTGACCAAGCCTCAACGTCACAAGACTTAACCTTAAGATCTGCTAAATCTCCTGAGCAGCACTCAAGTGTACGTACTGGAATATCTAAGCTACGGAATAAATCAACTGTGTTCTTCCAGAGAATATCGTAATACTTCTTTGACTCCTCTGGCTTACATACAACGATCATCTCCTGCTTCTCGAACTGGTGAATACGGTAAACACCACGCTCTTCGATACCGTGTGCACCCTTTTCCTTACGGAAGCATGGGCTGTAGCTTGTAAGTGTATATGGAAGATTAGCTTCGTCATTGAGTGTATCAATAAACTTACCAATCATAGAGTGCTCTGATGTACCGATGAGGTAAAGATCCTCGCCTTCGATTTTGTACATCATGGCATCCATTTCTTCGAATGACATAACACCAGTAACTACGTTTGAACGAATCATGAAAGGTGGGATGCAATATGTAAATCCTCTATCAATCATGAAATCGCGAGCATATGATATAACTGCTGAATGAAGACGAGCAATGTCTCCCATAAGATAATAGAAGCCGTTTCCAGCAACCTTACCAGCAGCATCCATATCGATACCATTGAATCTTTCCATGATATCTGTATGATAAGGAATCTCAAAATCAGGAACCACTGGCTCACCAAACTTCTAGATTTCTACATTGCAAGAATCATCTGGACCAATTGGAACTGAAGGGTCGATAATGTTAGGAATCTTCATCATGATTTCCTCAACCTTATCTGCAAGCTCCTTTTCAACTGGCTCAAGATCTTTAATCTTCTGCTTAAGTTCAGCTACCTCAGCCTTAACTGCCTCAGCCTCATCTTTCTTACCCTGACCCATAAGAGCACCAATCTGCTTTGAAGCCTGATTCATCTTTGCTCTCATATCATCAGCTTCCTGCTGAGTAGCACGTCTCTTGTCATCAAGCTCGATTACTTCATCTACAAGACCAAGCTTGTGCTCCTGAAACTTCTTTTTAATATTTTCCTTAA
>JAFYYE010000358.1 GCA_017557715.1 Pseudobutyrivibrio sp. | reverse complement strand
CAGAGGCCCAATGGGACTTCTCGCATTAACAAGTTATAAATATACCATCTATGGAGATGGACAAATTAGAAAGTAAGATAGGAATTATAAATGAGTATTACAGATTTATTAAACAATGCTCCTGACCAGGAGCCAGAGCGTCAATATTACTTTATTGAGGAAGCAAAGAAGATTGTAGCTAAAAAGGAACAGGAGAAGGGACGTAAGCTTACTTGCTGCGTTACTACTTTTGGTTGCCAGATGAATGCTAGAGATTCGGAAAAGCTTCTTGGTATTTTAAAGCAGATTGGTTATGTAGAGACAGAAGATGAGAATGCTGATTTTGTTATCTACAATACCTGTACAGTTCGTGAGAACGCTAATAATAAGGTATATGGTCATCTTGGTATCCTTCACGGCTATAAGAAAAAGAATAAGGATATGATGATTGGTCTTTGTGGTTGTATGATGCAGGAACCAACTGTAATTGAGCACCTTAAAGAAAATTACAAGTTCATAGACCTTATTTTTGGTACACATAATCTCTATAAGTTTGCAGAATTATTTACAACAGCACTTCTCAATAAAAAGGGCATGATTATTGATATCTGGAAGGACACAGACAAAATAGTAGAGAACCTTCCAATTTCTCGTAAATACCCATTTAAGTCCGGTGTAAATATCAGCTTTGGCTGCAACAATTTCTGCTCATACTGTATCGTTCCATATGTTCGTGGACGTGAGCGTTCACGAAAGCCTGAAGATATCGTTGAGGAAATTAAGAGTCTTGTAGCTGATGGCGTTGTAGAGGTTATGCTTCTCGGTCAGAATGTTAACTCATACGGTGTTGGTCTTGAAGAAAAGGTTACTTTCGCAGATCTTCTACGCATGGTAAATGATATCGAAGGATTAAAGCGTATTCGTTTCATGACTCCTCATCCAAAGGATTTATCAGATGAATTAATCGAGGCTATGGCTACATGTGATAAAGTTTGTCACCACATGCACTTACCACTTCAGTCAGGTAGCACAGAAATCCTTAAGAAGATGAATCGTCGTTACACAAAGGAACATTATCTTGGCTTAGTTGAGAAGCTTCGTGCTCGTATTCCTGATGTAGCAATTACAACAGATATCATTGTAGGATTCCCTGGTGAAACAGAAGAGGATTTCCTTGATACTATGGATGTAGTTGATAAGGTTCATTATGATTCAGCATTTACATTCATTTACTCAAAGAGAACAGGTACACCTGCTGCCGCAATGGAAAATCAGGTTCCTGAGGATGTAGTAAAGGATCGTTTTGACAGACTTCTTGCTCTCGTACAGAAGCATGGTCATGATAAAGTTAAGTCTCTTGAAGGAACGGTTCAGGAAGTTCTTGTTGAAGAGGTTAATGAGCAGGATGCATCACTTGTTTCAGGTAAGCTTGCAAACAATGTTACAGTTCATTTCCCAGGAGATGAATCTATGATTGGAAAAATTGTGAAGGTTAGGTTAAACTGTTGTAAAGGCTTCTACTTTATAGGAGAAATTGCCTAATTTTCATT
>JAFYYE010000357.1 GCA_017557715.1 Pseudobutyrivibrio sp. | reverse complement strand
TTCAGCTTTTTGTAGAAGGACGCTCTGGACAGGTGACAGATATTTGGGTTGATGTGGCAGGTGCAGCCCTTGGAATATTGATTACTCTTGCCATTACAGGAAATCGTCGAGGAAAGAGATATTAATAGTGTCTACCAGGTTTTGTTATGGTAGAATTATTTCATAATTAATATATTTGGCAAACAATTCGGAGGCATCATATGAGCAAAAAAAGAATAGTTATTGCATTAGGACATGACGCACTTGGCACAACTGTGCTGGAGCAGTGGAATGCTACAAAGCGCACAGCTGTAGCAGTAGCAGAATTTATCGGACAGGATTATCAGGTGGTCATCACCCATAGCAATGGCCCTCAGGTAGGAATGATTCACACAGCACTTTCGGAGTTCTACCAGAATCATCCAGATTATACACCTACACCTATGTCAGTTTGTTCGGCAATGAGTCAGGGTTACATTGGTTACGATTTGCAGCAGGCTATTCGCTCGGAGCTTGTAGGACGTGGAATATACAAGCCTGTATCTACTGTTCTTACACAGGTTACTGTAGATCCATATGATGAAGCTTTTTATAAGCCAACAAAGATTATCGGAAGAATTCTTACAGAAGAAGAGGCTGAGGCTGAAGAGGCAAAGGGTAATCACACAGTTAAGGTGGAAGGTGGGTTCCGAAGAATCGTGGCAGCGCCAAAGCCAATTGATATTGTAGAGATTGATGCTATCAAGGCACTTTGTGATGCAGATCAGGTTGTTATTGCAGCAGGCGGTGGCGGTATTCCAGTACTTATTCAGGACAATAAGTTAAAGGGTGCTTCTGCAGTAGTTGAAAAGGATACAGCAGCTGGACTTCTTGCGTCAGAGCTTGATGCAGATATGCTTGTTATCCTTACATCTGTTACAAAGGTTTGTAAGAATTTTGGTACAGAAAATGAGGAGCCACTTGATTATATTTCAGTGGCTGATGCAAAGAAGATGCTTGAGGCAGGAGAGTTTGGCGCTACAGATATGGCGCCAAAGATTCAGGCAGCAATTGATTATATTGGAGATTCAGCAATCCGAAAGGTGCTGATTACAAAGCTTTCCGATGCTGGCAACGCTGTTGGTGGACAGACAGGAACAATGATTGGAAAATAATTGATGGGCAGTGCAAAAATGCACTGCTCATTTTTTAATTTGAAAATTTATTCAAAAGTCTGTGAAAAATCATTGGATGCCTAGCTTAGGAATTATAATAATCAAAGGGAGAATTCTTACGAATTACGAGGTGGGGTTTATGACAAGTAAAGTAAGAAAGATTCTCGCATTGGGAATAGGCACACTGGTTATCGTGGGTGGTATCGGAATCAGTGGAATCAAAAGTGGAGTTGGGGAAGCCGATATGGTTTCCATTGGTAATGAACCAGTGGCAATGAGTGGCGAAGATCCAGATGAAATTGAAGAGTTAGAGACAGAAGAGCCGGAAGAAGAACCAGAGCAAGAACCAGAGGAAGAGGAAGAACAAGAAGAGCCTGAGGAAGAAGCTGAGGAGCCAGAAGAGGAGACCGAAGAAGATTCACAGTCAGGTTCAGAGGAGTCAGAAGAGGAAAGTGCTGACGCTGGAGAAGATGAAAATGCATTACTTGGAGCAGATGATTCAAATAATAAGATAGAGGTATCTGCATCAGAAATTACGATTGATGATTCGAAGCTTGTTTATGATGGAAATCCACAGCTTCCAACAGTTAAATATAACGGCACTACTTTGACAAAGGATAACGATTACACTATAGAAGTAAATGGTGGAGATGCAGTGGATGCAGGTAGTTATCATGCTCGTATAACCCTTAAGGGAGAGTACACCTGCCAGGATACCATCGAAAGAAACTTTACTATTGCCAAGGCGAAGGCTATAGCTGATGGAAGATTAAAACCAAATATCACTGTTGATGGAGACACTATTATAATTAAAAATACAACAACCTTATGTCAGTATAAGGTGATAGAAGGGACATCTGCTACTGCTTCAGAACTTGGTGAAACTGGGGATGAAGTAGATGAGTCTGGAGAAGTAATTAAAAAAGAAAAACTGGCTGATGGAAAAACATATGCAGTTTACTATAGAGTAAAAGGTTCTGATAATTACGAAGCAGGTGAATGGAAGCTTGTTACCACAGCAAAAATTGAAATATTACCTTTAGTAACACAACTTCCAACTGCCAATAAGCTGACATATAATGGCACAGACCAGGAACTTGTTACAGCCGGAACCACCAATCAGGGAACCATTAAGTATGCAACCGAAAAGGAGGGCCAGTATTCGACTACCATACCAACCGGCAAGAATGCAGGTTCATACACTGTATGGTGGGTAATCGATTCAGATTCTTCAAATAAGGATTCTACACCTGTTTCAGTGAGTGTAACTATCGCAAAGAAGCAGGTTACAGTTAGTGGAACTATATCTGCTACAAAGAAATATGATGGTAAAATAAAGGCAGAGGTTGACTGGACCAAACTAACACTTTCAGGAGTTATTGATG
>JAFYYE010000356.1 GCA_017557715.1 Pseudobutyrivibrio sp. | reverse complement strand
GGAGAGGATAGGTAATGAAAAAATTGGCTCGAAGAGGGCTCTCTTTGGTTCTTTCATTGTTAATGATTGTTTCCCTAGCTTACACCGATATTTCTTTCGTTTCTCAGGCTGAAGAAGCAAATCATGTCTGGACTAAAGTAAGTCTATCCGACATCACATCTAGTGATTCTATTGCCATCACTATGACAACTTCCGATGGCGACACCTATGTATTACCAGCTAATTCTACAAGTAAGGCACCAGTAGCGGTTCTTGGAACTGTTGAAGATGGTTCTTTGACTATCGCTGACGGTAGCGATAAGGATTACGCTTGGAAAATTACAAAAAACACTGTTGAGGAGAAGGTAGTTAATAATGCCGTAAACAATACTGAGGCAGATATAGCTACAGTTCAGGAATCTAATGTTTCTGATTCAACAATAGAGGAGAAGAAAGAAGCTTCTACTGAGGAAAAGACAGAAACTGTTGATGAGAAGAAGTCTTCAACAGAGGATAAACAAGATTCTGAGTCTGGAGAGGTAAAGAATACTTCTGATATAAAGACAGAGTCTGACGCCAAGGATGCTGAAGCAGTAACAGAGGATAAGGCTGATACTGTTGAGAAAGCAGAGACAGAGGAAGTTAAGGACGAGGATAAAGATAAGGGAGAGAACGAGGAAAAGGAAGAATCTGTTACAAGAACCTTCTACACTATTTCTAACGGCTCTGATTATCTATATACCACTGCAGCAAACAATGGCGTGCGAGTTGGCAAAATGCCAAAGGACCAGATTGGTGCTCAGTGGGAACTCAAGGAAAACTATCTTTCTGCGGTAGATAGCAAGGATGCTGTCCGTTTCCTTGGTGTATATAACAAGGCAGACTGGAGAGCATACACCTATACAAAGACTGGTGCTTTCCCACAGAATATTACAGGTCAGTCACTTGCTTTCTACAAGCTCACTAACAAAGTAGCAGGTGATGAAAAGGTTTCTGCCCCAAAGGCTTCTGTTGAAAGCGGAAGCGAAGTTGATTTTGGTGTAGAGATAGAGCTTTCATGTGCAACTGAGGATGCAGCAATCTATTACAACTTCAATGGCACAGAGAATTTCAGTAAGTATGAGAATCCTATCAAAATCACAAAGGATTCAACAATCTACGCATATTCAGTAAAAGATGAAGTTAAAAGTGAACAGGTTTCATTTGCATATACACTTGCAGCTGGAACGAAGGTAACAGACATTACAAAGCTTACAGAGGAGCAGGAGTTTGTTCTTACATTTAATGATGAGACTGCTCTTTCAACAACAGCTTCAAAGCCAGATAAGAATGGCAACACAAAACTTGAGGGTGTTGAAGTAAAGCTCAACGACGATAAGCACCTTACAATCGCTGATGAGCAGCTTGCCATTGCAAAGCTTAAGCTTGTTAAGTCTGAGACTGAGGGCGAGTATTACATCTCTTCAGATATTCTTGAGGGTGATGTGCTTACAACAAAGTACCTTACAACTGGTGCAACAGGTGGTAGCCTTGCATTCGATGCTGAGAAGAATGACTACAGCCTTTGGTCAGTTGAGCCAGAGGAAGATGGTACATTCCTTATCAAGAACACTAAGGCACTTTATCACGACAAGAAAAAGGATGTTGATAAGCCACAGTACATTGAGTTCTACAACAAGCTT
>JAFYYE010000355.1 GCA_017557715.1 Pseudobutyrivibrio sp. | reverse complement strand
ATGTAAAATGTTCTCGTGCCTTTAAAGCCATCTGTCAGGAATATACTCCTACCATGCAATCTTTTTCTATAGATGAAGTGTTTTTGGATATGTCAGGAATGCATTTAATATACCCTGATCCTATTGCTACAGCTTATGAGATTAGGGATAGGATTTATAATGAGCTTGGCTTTACAGTAAATGTGGGTGTTGCTGAAAATAAATTATGCGCAAAGATGGCTAGTGATTTTGAAAAGCCAAATAAGGTACATACTCTTTTTTCGGATGAGATTCCAATGAAAATGTGGCCGCTGCCAGTAGGAGATTTATTTACCTGTGGTAAGGCTTCTGCACAAAGGCTTAATAGCTACAATATAAAGACCATAGGCGAACTGGCTAAAACGCCGATGGAACAGTTGGAACTTATTTTCAGCGAAAGAGGTGCGCTTCATTTTCATAATTACGCTAATGGAATTGATGATTCTCCAGTTATAGATGAGCCAGAGGATGCAAAGGGCTACTCGGCAGAAACTACGGTGGAGGACGATTTATTTGAGTTGGAGGATATTTATCGAATCCTTTTAGCTCAGGCTGATATTGTCTCTGCAAGAATGCGTGCCGATGGCGGAAAGTGTCGATGTGTAGGAGTCACATTTAGAAATTTGGATTTTGTAAACAAATCTCATCAAACAAAGCTCACAGATTCTACAGATGTTACTGATATTATATATAAAACTGCACAGCGTCTTATCAGAGAAAGCTGGCATGGGGAGCCTCTTAGATTGATAGGATTATCACTTACAGATATTGATCGTGATGGATTTGAACAGATTTCACTTTTCGACGATGATGAAAAAGAGAAAAGAAAGACACTGGATTCCACCTTGGACTCTATTAGGGTTCGATTTGGAAATGGGGCAGTACAACGGGCTAGCACAATTAATACCTCAGAACGTATAAATAGACGATTTAAGGCTGAACAGAAAAATAGGATTGACAAACCAAATAAATAGTTATACAATCGTTGAGGTTTTTAGATATGTATTTAAATTATAACGCTTAAGTATTGAGGAGCAATTATGATTACCGTTCGTACAAGAAAAAGAGTTGGAATGATGCAGCAACAGCTCGGAGGAGTTAAAGAAGAGGCATTTATGATTAGCCTTGGACAGAACTTCCTTGATTTTATTGATAAGTATTCCGAAGAAGGTCAGTGCGTTGATTCACTATTATATGGAAAGATTTCGCAGCTGGTAAAGGATAGGGACTTTGAAGGAATTGAAAAGGTATTTGAAACACTTCAGGTTTTTGGAACTTATGATAAAGTAACGCAGCTCACTACAAAGTATAAAAATACAAAATCTGCTGTTGGAAGCACATATAATGGCACAGTTTTCGAAGGACGTCCTGATGAAAAGAACGAAATCGAAAGAATTGTTGCTCATACATGTGGATTGTGTTCTCCAGAGGGAGATGAGTTTCTTGGAAAATTATTGGCATAATACATAGATTCGTATTTGAGAGAATAGATTAAAATTCAGTCTATTCTCTTTTTTATTTAAATTTGTCTGGTAATTTTATTTTTCTGTGTATATAATTATATTAAGTAATATTGCGCATTATTAATCGGCATCTTTATCAAGGAGGGTTCACATGGGTGATAATGAACTTGATACTAAGAAACTGATTCATAACAGGAGACTAAGAGCTCAGTCTATCATAGGAGTAGCTACCACTGCTGGAGTGGTTATGGGGGCAATACCTATACCTTTTTCAGATGCAGTTTTATTAAATAAAGCTGAAAATATAGAAGTGAATGCTATTGCGTCTATTTATGGAATACAAAAGGATGATAAGTGCAGAGAGTTTATTACTACTATTATTCAAATAGGAACGGCCAGTACTGTAATTAAGACAGCAGCATCTTCACTTAAGGCAATACCAGGACTTAATTTAGGTACAAGTGTTATTAATGCCATAATAGCGGGAAGTATAGTAGCTGTTATAGGAGAGAGCTCTATTTTTGCTTTCGAGCAGGTTGCTTTAGGTAAAAAAAATATTGACGATTTGGAATGGCTAAAAAAGGTTACCGAATCCAAGTTCGCCAATAATTTTTTCAAGAGTATTTATAAATCCTTTGGAAACATGTCAAACAGCGTCACAAAAAACGAAATTGTTAATGCAATCAAGGACGCTTTTTTCACAAGCTTCAAGTTGCAAGTAGAAAAATGACATAGGCTATTACTATAATTGCGCCGAATACGAAATAGGATAGCTTTCTTCTGGACATGATAATACTGTTATTGATGATAATAGTGGTATCCTCGGCCTTTAAATCGTCACCGCTGTACTTGAGCGGGTTAATTTTGCGCATTTTTTTAGAGACAGATACCAATAAATCAAAGAGCTCCATGTGCTTTCGCAGGAATTCTATAACATTTTCTGAAGCGTGCTTCATACGCAGTATTGAAAGCACAACCTCTGGTTTTTTACCAATCATTTCCATTAAAAGGTCATAGTTAGTGACAAAATCAATAATTCCAAGCATTCCTGTACTGAAGCCATTTTGCTTAAGAATATCTTTAACTGATTCTATCATCTGAGGCTTCTCATTTTTATATCTTAAGGTATAGGCGATTAGCTTTGCAGCGCTTTCAGAGTAGCGATCATCTGAGAATGTATAAACTATTTCATCAGTATCCCCACTTTTAGCCTTTACAATCACACTGCCAAGCATGTTGGCTACACTTTCCTTGGTAGACATTTTAATTGAGCGGATAAAACTGTTAAGCATTTTATCAAGGTCAGACATTTTCTTATCCTGACCAGGAGCTTCCCATACATTCATACCACCAATTTCATCATAGAAAACAATTGCGTTGGCACAATGATTTTCTGCAAAGCCTAAGCGACCAAAGTTGGTACCTAAGAAAAATTGGCGTTTACCAACGTCATTTAAGAGGATATTAACAAAGTCACTTTCTTCGATAATATTAAGTATTTTGCTTTGGTTTTTGATTATTTGAGCAGAGTATTTTCTAATGAATTCGTCAGAAAAACCCTGTCCATCAAAGGAATAACAATTGTTTACACGGTCATCCATTATAGTAATGAATTTTGCTTTGTTTCCGCCTTTTGAATGTCCAGTAACTGTAATGGTATCATAGCCTTCTAAATCTAAAGACTGAAACCAGCTTAATGCATTGAGCTGAAATTCTGTAGGCACTTGATATAATCCGGAAACATTATCTATCCATTCAGCATCACTTTGAGTGCCTTTAAATGCT
>JAFYYE010000033.1 GCA_017557715.1 Pseudobutyrivibrio sp. | reverse complement strand
CAGTTCCAAAATAAGGATAAGGCTATGCAGATGTTGAAGACAAAGCTTCTTCTTCTCAAGCAGGAGGAAAATGCAGCTAAAGCCAGCGGAATCCGCGGTGAGGTTTCAGAAATTGGATGGGGTAATCAGATTCGCTCTTATGTCCTTCAGCCATATACCATGGTAAAAGACCTCCGTACAGGTGAAGAATCAGGAAATGCAGACGCTGTCCTTGATGGAAAACTCACTCCATTTATGAATGCATATCTGAAATGGCTTTCTCTCGGCTGCCCAGATCGCGGCGCCGCTGTAGAAGATTAAGAAAAAGTACTTGAATTCTAGTTGTGTTTAATGTTATTATCTTTGAAGCGTGTACAAATGTTTTTGCACGAAAGACACTTATGGAGGGCGTATGGCTGAGAAAGTAACATACTATGTTTTAAACGAGAGGGCAGTACCTGACGTTTTATTGAAAGTAGTTGCTGCCAAAAAGCTTATAAAGGAAAAGGATTATTCTGTTCAGGAAGCTACCGAAATGGTTGGCATTAGTCGAAGTTCATTCTATAAGTATAGGGAAGATATCAAACCATTCCACGAGGACACAAAGGGAAAAACGGTTAATATGGTAATTCAGCTTACAGATGAACCTGGTATTTTGTCTAGAGTCCTTGATGAAATTGCACATTTTGGTGTCAACATTTTGACAATCCATCAGAGTGTGCCTGTGGATGGTTCCGCAACATTGACTTTATCAGTCAAGGTTCCAGAAACATCAGAGAATTTCTCCGATTTAGTTTCTGCAATCGAAAATGTTGAAGGAGTGCATTACGTAAAAAATTTAGCAAGGGAGTGACAACAGGATGAAAGCAGCAATTATGGGATATGGAACAATTGGTTCTGGCGTAGCAAAGGTTCTCGAGACAAACAGAGACATCTTGGAGGAGAGATTAGGTGAGCCACTAGAGCTCAAATACATTCTCGACCTTAGAGATTTTCCTGGTGACCCAAACGAGAAATGCTTTGTCAAAGACTATAAGGAAATAGTCAAAGACAAAGAGGTTAAAATCGTTGTTGAAACAATGGGCGGCGTTGAGCCTGCATTTACCTTTGTAAAAGCTATGTTGGAAGCTGGCAAATCAGTTACCACCTCAAACAAGGCACTTGTGGCCGATAAGGGTGCTGAACTGATGCAGATTGCAGAAAAACACAACGTAAATTTTGTGTTTGAAGCAGCTGTGGGCGGTGGAATACCTATTATTCGTACAATTACTGCTTGTCTTACTGGTGATGTCATCGAAGAGATTTCAGCAATTTGTAATGGTACTACCAATTACATGCTTACAAATATGGAGCAGTTTGGTAGCGATTATGCAGAGATTTTGGCAGAAGCACAGTCTTTGGGATATGCTGAAAAGGACCCAACAGCAGATGTTGAAGGTTTTGATAGCTGTCGAAAGATTGCGATTCTCACATCACTTGTCACAGGAAAAAATGTTGATTTCAACGATATTCCTACAGAGGGAATTAGCAAGATTTCAGCAATAGATTTTAAATATGCTAAGGCTATGGGCAGAAGCATTAAGCTCATCGCTCGCAGCGTAAAAGTGGGAGATAAATATGCCTGCCGCGTGGCTCCATATTTAGTAAAGCCAGAGAATATGCTTTATCATGTTTCTGGAGTTATGAACGCAGTTTCCGTTAAAGGAAATATGCTTGGTGAATCTATGTACTACGGTGCAGGAGCAGGAGCACTTCCTACTGCATCAGCGGTTGTAGGAGATATGGTTTTCCTTGCAAAGAATCTTGATAAATATGTAAAGCTTGGTTGGACTTCTGAAAAGTATCAAATGGCAGATCCATCAGAGGAAAAGTTCAGATACTTCGTCAGAACCTCAGCTCTTCAATCTAATATTGAAAACGAATTCGAAAAAGTGGAGTACGCTAACCTCGACTTAGACGAAGAGGTAGGCTTTATCACATCCGAGATGACTGAACATGAATTTAACGAGAGAAAAGCAGCACTTGGTGGAATTATTTCGGTTATTCGTATTTACTAATAAACGCGGGCTATAGGAGAGATGTTATGTATATTACTTGCTTAGATTTAGAAGGTGTTTTGGTTCCAGAGATTTGGATTGCATTTGCAGAGGCTACAGGAATTCCCGAGCTTAAGAAAACTACAAGAGATGAGCCGGATTATGATAAGCTCATGAATTATAGAATTGGCATTTTGAAGGAGCATGGCCTTGGTCTTAAGGAGATTCAGGACACTATCGCAACTATTGATCCACTTCCAGGGGCAAAGGAGTTTTTAGATAACCTTAGAGCTTTTGGTCAGGTTGTAATTATTAGTGATACATTTTCACAGTTTGCAGGCCCATTAATGGAAAAGCTTGGTATGCCAACTATTTTCTGTAATGAGCTTGTTGTTGGAGATAATGGAGAAATCACAGGTTATAAGATGCGTTGTGATAAAAGTAAGCTCACAACTGTAAGGGCACTTCAGTCTTGTGGTTTTGAGACAATTGCCAGCGGGGATAGCTTTAACGATCTTGCAATGATTGAAGCATCCAAGGCAGGATTTTTATTTAGAACTACAGAGGCAATAAAGAAGGATTACCCTCAGTATCCAGCCTTTGAAGAATATGATGATTTGTATAATGCAATTGTTGCAGTACAAAAATAGAACATTAGCAAGTTTTGATATCAATTATCAAAACTTGCTCTTTTTTTATCTATTTTCGCTGTCACACATACACTTATCTAATTTGGACAAACACAAAACTCAGAAAATCTACGAAAATATGCAACTTCTACAGTTTGTTAATAAGATAACAATAGCAACAATAGGTAATTGTGTACAATCAATGGCTTAATTATGAAAAATATATGTTGAATTTTACTCAGATGTCGTGTATCATTTAAACATAAAAGTTAATAAATGCCCGTGAGAAGATGAGAATGTGGCTGTGTCAGGAGTTGGAGCTCTTGTATCTTTAGGCATGTTCTTTTTTTGTGCCTAAAAGGATAGGGGTATTTAAAGGAGTATAAATATTAATGCATAGAGACTTCATTGAAAAACTGGAGGCAAATCCAGTAATCGCAGCCATTAAAGATGATAAAGGGCTTGAGAAGGCAATCAAAACTGACTGCGAAATTATCTTCATTCTTTATGGAGACGTTTGTACGATTTCAGGTATCGTTGAACGAATCAAATCTGCAGGCAAAATCGCCATGGTTCACTTGGATCTGGTAGCAGGTCTAAATAACACCAAAGAAATCTCAGTAGACTTTATCAAGAATAACACCCAGGCTGATGGAATCATCACCACAAAGGGTAATCTAATCGGAAGGGCGAAGGAGTTGGGCTTATATACAGTGCTCAGATATTTCGTTATCGACAGTATGGCTCTTGTTAATATTGAGAAGCAAGACAAGCACGGAATATCTCAGCCAGATGTCATCGAGATTCTCCCTGGAATAGTCTTACCAAAGATTATTAAGAGAGTAAACAAAGCCAGCAAGGTGCCTGTTTTAGCAGGTGGACTTATTGGCGACAGAGATGATGTGATGAATGCACTTAATAATGGGGTGCTTGCCGTATCTACCACAAATGAGCAGGTATGGGAGCTTTAAGTGGTTCACACAGTAGCCGCTTCTTAGTATTAGCCACGCCACTAGGCAAAAGAAGGAGGAGTAATAATGGCAAAATACGTAATGGCGCTAGATGCCGGAACAACAAGTAACAGATGTATCCTTTTCAATGAGAAAGGTGAGATGTGCTCTGTTGCACAGAAGGAATTCACACAGTATTTCCCACAGCCAGGCTGGGTAGAGCATGACGCTAACGAAATCTGGCAGACACAGCTTTCTGTAGCACGTGAGGCTATGAGAAAGGTTGGAGCTACATCTGATGATATCGCAGCAATCGGTATCACAAATCAGCGTGAGACAGTTATCGTTTGGGATAGAGCAACAGGACAGCCTATTCATCACGCAATCGTATGGCAGTGCCGTCGTACAGCAGATTTTGCTGAGCAGATGAAGGGAAAGGTTCCTGGTATCGTTGAGAAATTCCAGCAGAAGACAGGTCTTAAATTTGACCCATATTTCTCTGGTACAAAGATTCGTTGGATCTTAGATAATGTAGAAGGTGCTCGTGAAAGAGCTGAGAAAGGTGAGCTTTGCTTCGGTACTGTAGATTCTTGGTTAATCTATAAGCTTACAAAGGGAAAAGTACACGTTACAGATTACTCTAACGCAAGCCGTACATTATTATTCAACATCAATACACTTGAGTGGGATGATGAACTTTGCCAGATTCTTGAAGTTCCAAAGAGCATGCTTCCAGAGGTTAAGCCTTCAAGCTGCATCTATGGTGAGTCAGATCCTGAATTCTTTGGCGGTCCTATCCGTATCGCTGGTGCTGCTGGTGATCAGCAGGCAGCTCT
>JAFYYE010000354.1 GCA_017557715.1 Pseudobutyrivibrio sp. | reverse complement strand
TAATTACACAAGTAACTAACCGATGAACTAAAGGAGGTGAATCGTGTGCTTGATAATTTAGGGGAAGATAAATCAATTTATTTGCAGATAAGCGAAATGATAGAGGACGAAATCCTTCGAGGAATAGTAAATGAAGAGGAGCAGGTTCCTAGTACCACGGAGCTTTCAAAGTTTTACAAGATTAACCCAGCCACGGCGGCGAAGGGAATCAACATATTGGTAGACAAGGAGATTCTTTACAAGAAGCGAGGTATTGGTATGTTTGTACAGACGGGGGCAAAGGAAAGGATTATGGAAGCAAGGAAGGAAAGCTTCTATGACACTTTCGTTAAAAAGATAATTACAGAAGCAAAGCTTATCGGAATTAGTAAGGAAGACTTAAAGAAAATGATAGATTCAAGCAAAGAGATGTAATCATCAAATATAAAGGAGGCATTATGGGAACATTATCAGGTAAAAATATAGTAAAGAAATATGGTAAGGACACAGTCCTTAAGAATGTAAATGTAGATATTGAAACAGGAAAGATTTACGGACTTATCGGAAGAAACGGTGCAGGAAAGACTACACTTCTTTCAATCCTCACAGCTCAGAATCCAACCACAGAGGGAACAATTACATTAGATGGCAAGCCTGTATGGGAGAACGAAGAGGCACTTTCACATATCTGCTATTCAAGAGAGATTTCGCAGGTAACAATGTTTGGTCCTAACACTCTCAAGGTAAAGGATTACCTTTCAACAGCAAAGTCATTTTATAAGAACTGGGATGCAGAATACGCAAAGGAATTGGTGGAGGTATTCAACCTCAATCCTAAGAAGCGTGTTAGCAAGCTTTCAAAAGGTATGCTTTCTGCACTTACTATCATCATCGCCCTTGCCAGCAAGGCAGATATCACAATCCTTGATGAGCCAGTAGCAGGACTTGATGTAGTTGCAAGAGAGCAGTTCTATAAGCTTGTAATTGATGAGTATGCTGAGACTGGTCGTACATTTATTATCAGTACTCACATCATCGAAGAGGCTGCATCATTATTTGAGAAGGTAATCATCATTGATAATGGTGAAATCGTTCTTGAGGAAAATACCGAGGAGCTTCTTGCAAGAGCATATCGTGTATCAGGTGAAACAGAAGCAGTTGATTCTGCAGTAGATGGCTTCAAAGTATATCATCCAGAAAGTATCGGAAGAAACAAGGTGGTTACAGTGCTTGCAGATGAGCCAGTAGCAGGATTTGGAGAAGATGTTCAGGTGGAGCCAGTTGCTTTACAGAATCTCTTCTATGCAATGTGCGTTGATGAAAGAAGGGAGGCTTAAGCTATGAGTGAGCTTTCTAAGAGAACATCAAAATATTATTTCATTCAGGGAATCAAGATGATGGGGTACATCTTATTGCTCCAGTTAATCCTGTGTGTCGAATGGTTTATTATGTCAAGTGAACGAGACAATCTCATTGATTATATGTCTAGAATGACATTGATGTGCGGACTTATGTTTATGGTGTTGTTTAATCTCATTTACGCAGTATATGGCCCTAACTGGTTTGATAGTATTGTGCTTTCTATGGGTGGTCGTCGTAAGGATGTGTTCTGGGGCGAGATGATTAAACAGTTTACATTTATTCTTTGCAATGATGTGGTTCTTATTCTTGTTGCTGTTGCTACAAATAAACTTGAGTGGATTCCAATTATTCTTATGACAAGTTTGATTGCTGCTGTGACAGGTGCTGCAGGATTAGTTATAGGTCATAAAGTAAAGAAATATGGAAAGGTTTATATTTTCATTATTGCTATTATCGCAGGCTGCTTTGGTGCCTTCGCATCAGTGACAACAGTGCTTGATATTAATGTTTTAGGAATGGCAAAGCTAAGCGTAGGATTGATTATACTTGTAGCGGTAGTATTGTTTGTGCTTTTTGAACTCTGGGCGTACAAGCTTAATCAGAAAAGCATGGTTAGATAGGAGGATGTATGAGTAGAAATATAAGAGCGATAGCTCAGCTGAAAAAGAATAGCGAATTATATAATTTATTTATCGTCTTAGGTGTCGCTATACTCGATGTGATTTTGTACTGTATCTTCCTAGCAACAGGTGTAGCTGATGGTGAATCAGCAAGGGATTATCTTGAAATAATGTTTGGAATCACTGTAGGTGTATTTTGTTCCATTAGTATTTTTATAAAAGTATTCATGATGGTGGATGAAGTGAGCCGTGGGCTTTGCTTTGGAATGACCAGACGTACAATCTTTGTATATAGCAGAGTGGTAGATTTACTTGAGATCTTGATTGTTGCAGTAATTGCATTAGTAGTACTTAAGGATACAGATGCATCATTGATATTCAAAATTGCAATTACATTCTATGGCATAATCGTATGGATTGAAGGCTTAGCAGGAAACAACGTAATTCGCTATGGAAAGATAGCTTATTGGGTTTTCTACGTAGCATTTATGCTGATTGCTATCGGCGGCCCAAGAGGCATCAAGTTCATCCCTGGTGGAAAGGACTTTATGGCTATAGTGGTAGATATGTTTATCAATCCATTTTACAATCAGGGAATTGTATGGGCATGGATTCTTGGTTTTACAGCTTTAGGCATGATTGTTAACTGGCTGACATTCAGAAAAATCTCTGTAAATACTAATCTTTAATACAAAATTACATGGAGGCCGAAAGGTCTCCATTTTTGATTTAGAAAGTGATATTGATTATAATAGTGATATTAGTAAACAAACACGGGAGGTAGTGTAAAAATGGGATTAATTCAGGCATTTAAGGGGTCGGTATCAGGCGAGCTGGCTAATCAATGGAAAGAGTTCTTTGTATGCGACTCTATGTCAGGTGATGTTCTTCTTAAAAGAGCGGAGCATAAGGTTTCTGGCAGAAGCACAAATTCAAAGGGTGATCAGGATGTTATCACAAAGGACTCCGTGGTAATCGTAAACGAAGGCCAGTGTGCTCTTTTAGTAGATAGCGGAAAGATTATTGATGTAGCTGCTGAGGCAGGTGCTTACACATGGGAAGACAATGGCTCTGCTTCAATATTTGCAGGCAATTTTAAAGAGGTATTCAAAGAGTTTGGGCGTCGTTTCACATTTGGTGGAGAAAAGCCAGTGCAGCAGAGAGTGTACTTCGTAAATACGAAGGATATTATAGGGCTTAAGTTTGGCACACCAACACCAATTCCTTTTAGAATTTTAGATAGCAATGTAGGCCTTGATATGGATACAAGCTTAAAGTGCAACGGTAACTACAGCATGACAGTATCAGATCCTACACAGCTTTATGTAAACTTAGCTGGAAATGTTAAGGATGAATATACAATCGAAGATATTTCAGAGCAGCTTCGTGCTACATTTGTACAGGCACTTCAGCCAGCTTTTGGACAGCTCACAAACCTTGGTGTAAGACCATCAGCTATTCCAAATCACACAAAGGAAATTTCTGATGCTATGGCGCAGGAGCTTAACAAGGAGTGGACAGAAAAGTATGGTCTTGCACTTACATCTGTTCAGATTCTTGCAGCTGTTATGCCAGATGATGATGCAGCAACACTTAAGGAGCTTCAGAAGGCAGGAGCACTTCGCTCACAGTCTATGGCAGGGGCTACACTTGTACAGGCTCAGGCAGAGGCTATGAAGGCAGCAGCAAACAATGCGAACGGTGCAGCTATGGGCTTCTTTGGTATGAACATGGCTATGCAGGCAGGCGGTGCAAATGCAGGAGAATTATTAAATGCAGGTGCAGCTCAGGTAACTCCACAGCAGGGTCAGCCAGCAGGTCAGGCACAGGCAGGCAGATGGTTCTGTCCAAATTGCGGTAATGAAAACTATGG
>JAFYYE010000353.1 GCA_017557715.1 Pseudobutyrivibrio sp. | reverse complement strand
GGAAGTCAGCTAATTTCACTTTTCCTTACAGAAAGTGAAGGTGCTTCACCAGAGCTTGCATTGAAATATGGTCTACAGTACTTAGGAATAATCCTTGTGGGACTTATTCCATTTGCAGTAAATCAGGCGTATGCAACTAACATTAAAGAGACAGGTCAGACTGTCGTACCTATGGTGGCAGGTATGGTTGCGGTTGCAACAAATGCTGTTTTGGATTACTGCTTAATCTTTGGTTTTGGACCATTCCCAGAAATGGGTGTAAGAGGTGCGGCTCTTGCCACAGTTATTGCAAGATATATAGAGTGTGCAATTGTAATTATTTGGGCACACTCCCATAGAGAACTTAACAGATATCTTGAGGGTGCTTATACAGGATTCGGAATACCTACAAACGTATTCAGACAGATTCTTATTAAGGGTGCACCACTCATGTTAAATGAGGTTCTTTGGGCAGCAGGAATGAGTATGGTTACCCAGAGCTACTCAATAAGAGGAATGAATGTGTTGACGGCACTTAGTATGTCAAATACTATTGCAAATCTTTTCAACATCGTATTTATCCAGCTTGGTGCTTGTATAAGTATTGTGGTTGGTCAGCATTTGGGAGCTGGTGAACTTGAGGAAGCAAAGGATGCGGACAATAAGATGATAGCCTTCAGCGTATTCTGCTGTACAATCATGGCTATTATTATGTTTGCATTTGGAGGATTGTTCCCACGTATTTACAACGTTGCTCCAGAGATTCGTTCCCTTGCTACAAGATTTATTGCGGTGGCTGCTATATGGATGCCATCCTGCAGCTTTAGTCACTGTTCATATTTCACACTTCGTTCAGGTGGAAAGACTCTTGTTACATTCCTTTTTGACTCAGTATTTACATGGGTTATTGTTGCACCTTGTGCATTTGTTTTGGCTCATTATACTGGTCTTGGAATCGTATGGGTTTACTTCCTTGTACAGGGTACAGAGCTCATAAAAAATATCATGGGATACTTCATGGTTAAGAGTGATGTTTGGCTTGTGCAGATGGTTTAGTGGACCCTTGACACCTAGCGTTTTCTAGGTCTATAATTGATTGACTTTTTTGTAATTACTAATCTAATTAAATATATATAAATAACAAAGGAGAAAATATGGCACAGCAGAATAATGGTGGCAGCCAGGATACAAATCAGTTACTTCAGGTTCGCCGCGAAAAGCTTGCTGCACTTCAGGAAGCAGGCAAGGACCCATTTCAGATTACAAAGTTTGACCAGACTCATCACACAGATGAGGCTAGAAATTTATACGAAGAGCACGAGGATAAGCTTCTTGCAGGTCGTCAGCCAGTAAATACAGATGGCATGGACGAAGAGGCTGCAAAGCAGGCAGTTAACGATGATTACAATGAGCGTAGAGCAATCATGGATGCTCAGCCAATCCACGTTAGCATTGCAGGACGTATGATGTTCAAGCGTGTAATGGGTAAGGCTAGCTTCTGCAACATCCGTGACCGTAAGGGCGATATTCAGGTTTATGTTGCTAGAGATGCAATCGGTGAGGAGTCTTACGCTGATTTTAAGAAGTCTGATATCGGTGATATCTATGGTATCAAAGGTTGGGCTTTCAGAACAAAGACAGGTGAGATTTCAATCCACGCTGAGGAGCTTACACTTCTTTCAAAGTCTCTTCAGATTCTTCCAGAGAAGTTCCACGGTCTTACAGACACAAATATGAGATATCGTCAGAGATATGTTGACCTTGTTATGAACAAGGATTCTCGCGACGTATTTGTTAAGCGTTCACTCATGATGAAGGAAATCCGTAATTTCCTTGCAGAGCGCGATTTCATGGAGGTTGAGACACCTATCCTTGTTTCTAACGCAGGTGGTGCAGCAGCTCGTCCATTTGAGACACACTACAACTCACTTAACGAGGATGTTAAGCTTCGTATTTCTCTTGAGCTTTACCTTAAGAGACTTATCGTTGGTGGTTTCGAGCGTGTATATGAAATCGGTCGTGTATTCCGTAACGAAGGTGTTGATACTCGTCACAATCCTGAGTTCACACTTATGGAGCTTTACCAGGCATACACAGATTACGAGGGCATGATGGAGCTTACAGAGACTATGTTCCGTCGTCTTGCAGAGAAGGTTGTTGGTTCTACAAAGATTTCTTACAACGGAATCGAGATCGACCTTGGCAAGCCTTTCGAAAGAATGACAATGACAGACGCTGTAAAGAAATTTGCAGGCGTTGATTTTGATACTATTGCTGATGATGAGGCAGCAAAGGCTATCGCTCGTGAAAAGGGAGTTGAGTTTGAGGATCGTCACAAGAAGGGTGATATCCTTAACCTCTTCTTCGAGGAGTTCTGCGAGGAGAATCTTATTCAGCCTACATTTATTACAGATCATCCAATCGAGATTTCTCCACTTACAAAGAAAAAGCCTACAGACCCTACAAAGGTAGAGCGTTTCGAGCTCTTCATCAATACATGGGAGATGTGTAACGCATATTCAGAGCTTAATGATCCAATTGATCAGCGTGAGCGTTTCGCAGCACAGGATGCTAACGCAGAAGCAGGCGATGATGAGGCTGAGCACACAGATGAGGACTTCCTCAATGCACTTGAAATCGGTATGCCACCTACAGGCGGTATCGGATATGGTCTTGATCGTCTTTGCATGTTACTTACAGATAGCCAGGCTATCCGTGATGTACTCCTCTTCCCTACTATGAAGAGTCTTGATGCACCAAAGAAGAGCGGTGCAGCAGAAGAGGCAACAGGCTTCTTCACACCAAACAACCAGATTGATTTCTCAAACGTAGCTATCGAGCCATTATTCGAGGAGTCAGTAGATTTTGAGACATTCTCTAAGTCAGATTTCCGTGCTGTAAAGGTTAAGGCTTGCCAGGCAGTTCCAAAGTCAAAGAAGCTTCTTCAGTTCACACTTGATGACGGAACAGGCACAGATAGAACAATCCTTTCAGGAATTCACGAGTTCTACGAGCCAGAAGAATTAGTTGGTAAGACACTTGTAGCAATTACAAACCTTCCACCACGTGCTATGATGGGTATCGAGTCTTGCGGTATGTTACTTTCAGCAGTTAACAACCTCAAGGATTCAGACGGTGAAGAGCTTCACCTTCTTATGATTGATAACCACATCCCAGCTGGTGCAAAGTTATACTAAGATTTTTATTAAGCCATTTAGCTTTTGCTAGATGGCTCTTTTTAATGTCAAAAATTAAGAAGAGTTTTGTCTGAATAAAAGTATAAAAAATCAGTTGCGTATTATATAATAAAAAGCAATTGAACTTGTGTTAATGGGTAATTAACACAGAATATATTGGAGGGAGAATAAGATGCAGAAGATAAATATTGCTAGCGGGCCAGATAATGCATCACGCGTTATTCTTGGGTGCATGCGAATGCCTGCACTTTCTACCGAGGATGCTGCAAAAATGATTGAGACGGCGGTAGATTTGGGGATTAATTTTTTTGATCATGCTACCTGCTATGGGAATGGCGAGGCTGAAACAAGATTCGGTGATGCCATGAAGCTCACTAGTCTCAAACGTGAGGATATGATTATTCAGTCAAAGTGCGGAATCAGACCAGCTGAACAAATTTTTGATTGGAGAAAAACACATATCATTGAAAGTGTTGATGGAATACTTAAGAGACTGAAAATGGAGTACCTTGATGTATTACTTCTTCACAGACCTGATTTACTTTATGAGCCAGAGCAGATTGCGGAGGCTTTTGATGAACTGGAAAAAGCAGGCAAGG